>CALKDE010000085.1 GCA_938082955.1 uncultured Pseudomonadales bacterium | reverse complement strand
GTCACTCGCCAGTGACGCGCCATACACCAAAAATAAAAAGCCGAGTCCGAGCTGTATAAGTGCTAGGGCAAATTTAGTAGGTGTGCTGGGTTCCCAGCCGCGTCGGTTTAGATAGATCCAGGCAATGCTGAAGACAGGCGCCAAGGTAATGATAAAGAAGGCATTAACCGATTGAAACATTGCTGCCGGCAGTTCGAGGCCGAATACGATGCGATCTACATTGCGGTCCGCCATCAGGTTTAATGAGCTGCCAGTCTGTTCCCAGAGTGACCAAAAGATAATCTGATAGCTCATTAAGAAGAGACAGACTAGCATTCTATTCCTGTCTATCTGTTCACACTTGGTGAATGCATAGACAACAACCGTTAGAGTCATGCCTACAAGCGTAGCACCAACAAGGCCACCTACCAGTGGTGGTGCCTGCATCAGTTGCCAGCATACCAAAACGCCAACGAAGGCCAGTATGTAGATAAACACTTCGCGGCTAAGTCCTGGAAATATTTTCTGCTGCAGCGCTACAGGGTCCTTCGGTAGTCCGGCTGGTCCGAATAGGTGATGGCCTTTAATGAATACCACTAGACCAAATAACATGCCGATACCGGCTGCACCGAAACCCCAGCTGAAGCCTTTATATTGCAATAACAGACCGCAGATTATCGCGCCTAAGAATGAGCCGGCATTGATTCCCATATAAAATAGTGTGAAGGCTCCATCGCGTCGGGGATCTTCGCGCTCGTACATCGAACCTACGAGCGTAGAGATGTTTGCTTTCAAGAAGCCTACGCCCATGATGATTAGTCCAAGCGAGAAATAGAAGACTTGAAGGTAGAACGGATCGCGGTAAATGAGCGTCTCACCATCGACGATGTTCTCTATCGCTTGGGAGCCTTCGATAGCCATGCCTAAGTGGCCGGCAACGAGTAATATAGAGCCTAGAATAACCGCCTTGACAGGTCCGATATAGCGGTCCGCGACCACTCCTCCAATAACGGGTGTTATGTAGACGAGTGATATATAAGCTGCATAGATGCTTGAGGCAGATTGGTCTGAGAATAAAAAGTGTTGGGTCAAATAAAAGATGAGCAGGGCGCGCATACCATAATAACTAAAGCGTTCCCACATTTCGGTTAGGAAGCAAATTGCCAAGCCGCGTGGATGGCCGAGAAACTCTTTTGGTGCAATGCCAGTACTTACGTTATCTGTCATATCTGCTAGTTTCCTAAACTCTCCGGAATAACTTGGAGTTCTTGTCCGGGGAAAATTAAATCATCAATTTGCAGCTGATTCCATAGCAGCAGCTTTTGCAAGCCAATACCAAAGCGACTAGCTATTGCGTCCATGCTATCGCCACGCTGGACAACATAGAAGGCAGCGCGGTCGCTGGGTTGAACGTCGGGCTCTTTAATCTTGCTTTTAAGCGCATAGGATAAATCCAAAATCTGGCCTGGTTGCAGTAACTCCTCGACAGGTATCTGATTCCAAGCGGCGATCTCGATCGAGTGTAGCTGAAACCGTCTTGCAATAACCCAGAGATTATCTCCATTTCTCACCTTATAATGCTCTGGTACTTGAGGGAGTTGACGTGTCCTCTTTGTTGCCACGCGCGGCGCGGAAGCTAGAAGCTCGGGATCATTTGTACGTGGAATCAATAAGGACTCGCCCGCTCTAATACGACTGCCAATTAGTGAGTTGAACGTCTGTAGTATATCAACGCGCGTATTTAATTTGCGCGCAATTGCGCCCAGAGTATCACCGGGTTTTATCTCATATCGATCCCAAGTTAGAAGATCATGTTTATCAATGCCGATTAGGGCACTTTCAAGTAATGCCGCGTTCTCGAAGGGCAGCAGCATTTCTTGTGGTTGATTTGGGTGAGTTGCCCATTGGAGGTAGCCAGGATTCAGTGCCCGTAGTTGTTCATATTCGATTTCGGCTAGCCTTGCAGCCTGTGAGAGGTCTATCTGCGTTCCGATCTCGACGGCGCGGAGGACTGGCTCGTTGGCAAGCGGCTTTAATTCGATGTCCCAAGCGTCGTGGTCAGCGATGATGGCTGATAGAGCGAGTAGCTTTGGTACGTGAGCTTCTGTCTCGCCGGGTAAATTGAGAGTCCAAAAATTTATTTCTTCCTCTTCACTCCTGCGAATAGCTCGACGCAGATTCCCATCTCCTGTGTTGTAGGCTGCGATCGCGAGCAACCAATCTGCATCGAACAGCTTGTAGAGTTGCTCCAAATAGTCCAAAGCGGCATCTGTAGAGGCCAAAGGATCTCTGCGGCCATCGAACCACCAGTCTTGCTGCAACCCAAAGCTCGACCCAGTGGCACCAACGAACTGCCATAGGCCGACTGCATGCTGTCTCGAATAAGCGTTAGGGTTATAAGTGCTTTCAACCATTGGCAATAGCGCGAATTCCAATGGCAGTCCGCGGCGCTCAATTTCTTCAACGATCTCAAATAAGAAGGGTGAGGCTCGATTCTGAAGCAGGTCGAAATAGCGTTGCTGCGTTGAATAGTTCTGAATATATTTTACGACATTTGGGTGTGAGTAGTGGGCATGAAGCTGAAAGCCGTCTCGGATTCTTTTCCATAGATCATCGTAGCCTAGGGCAGATTCAGTGGTGAGTGCGGACGTCTGGTTTGCTACCTCTGAATTCCCAATAGATGCTTCTGGGCTGTGCCTGGTTTCTTCTGTAGAAGTTGCCGCTGCAGTTCTCATTTCTGTAGGATTGGGTTGCTGCAAATTTTGACAGGCTGCAAGAAACAGCGGTAGCAGTGCAATTACGATGTTTCTTTTAAGTGTTTGCAAATCAATTGCCTGTGAAATCAGTAAGTGAATTAGCTAAATACAAAGTCCCGGGCTGGAGTATTGGGACGAGTTTTTTCAGCCACGAGGTGAAGCGAAGACCGCAACTTTATTGCTAGGAATTTGCTTCGAATACTGCTCTGTCCTTTTTTGTAGTTTAGCCTCATTGCAGTGAAAGAAGATTTTTTGCTAGCTCTAATTCGATGTTAGAAAATAGGGTAGGTTGCTTGATTACCCTCTTCGTTTTCTCCAATTCAATGCGCTCGATTAGCGCATCGTTTTCTGCGTCTGCAACTGTGGCGAATTGGAAATTTGCCATTGTGTACTCATGGATGCAACAGGCTCTCGTTTTTGTTAATAGGATGGGCGCTTCGCCGAGAGATTCATGTGTAATTTTAGCTAGGCCTGCAAATAACCAACTACAATCAGTTGCTAAAAAAGTGTCGCCACAAAAAATAATTGAATCGATTTGGTTTTCGTCTTCGGCGCAATAGGCGATATGATAAAGAGTGTGACATGGCGTTTCAATAATAAATAAGCTCTGGCCGAATAAGGGAGTGCTGTCGCCCTCAGGTTTAAATTCACGTATCTCTTTGACGCGACTCGATCTAGGCCCGGCTACTCGCCAAAAATATCTCTTCGTCAACGCCTGAATACCGCCAGTATGCTGGTGAGTGATCAGTATGCTGGAGAGTTGCCGATCATTGCTTTCCAAATATTCGACTGCCGGCTGTTCATCGCCAAGATCAACAACGCAGACCTGCCGGCTGTCAGCCTCGCTGGTGGCGCAAATGTAATTGTCTGTAAAGGCGGGAATAGGGTGGATAGCACTAATCACAGGGATGGAATTAACTCGGAGGTGACATAATATAAGGAAACCCAGCTATTACAAGCCATATTGTCTCGCTGTGCCGTGCATTGAGTGGATATCACTTAATTTCTCGAGTGATAGTGTTTACACTAACTGCTGGCAATACAGCGGGTTAAATTCACTAAGGCAAGCAAATGAACTTATTTTCTAAGCATGAGACTCGCCGGCGCCTGCTTCGCGGCATGCCTGAGGCAGACTTGCTCTCAAGTCACGTAGCGCATTGGTTTCAATCCCCGCAAGGGGAGGCTGTTCTTAAGGCTGAGAAAGAAGTGGTTCACAGAGCTCTTGAGAAACTCTTCGGCTACCACATACTGCAGCTAGGATTCAGTGAAGAGCATTCTCTTATTGAGCAAAGTCCCGTGGGTCACAAGATAATTTTCTCCCCTAGTTTACGGGCAGGGTCTACCAGGGCCGTAGCGAGCAACGAGGCGTTGCCGTTAATCAACGACAGTATAGACATTGTCGTTATTCACCATGCCCTCGATTTTGCGGAGAACAGTCATCGCGTTCTAAGAGAGGCAACTCGCGTGTTGCGCCCTGGTGGCCACATGTTAATACTAGGATTTAATCCTTATAGTTGCTGGGGGTTTTGGAAGTTATTTAAGCGCAAGAGAAACATCCCCTGGCGGGGCAAATTTATTTCCAAGGGGCGTGTCAGCGACTGGCTGAAGTTGCTTGACCTGCACATCGACTCCATTTCTTACGGCCTGCATTTTATGCCATTGAAGATGTCTAACGTATTAAAGCGGGCAGAGAGCCTCGAGAATTTTGGCAACAAGCTACACAGCCCTCTTGGAGGTGCCTATATTATACATTGCATCAAACAATCAATGCCTGTTACGCCGATACTGCAAAAATGGCGACCACTACGCGCGCGACCATCGGTGATGCCCGCAGCGGAAAACGTTCGTGCTAAGATTAAGATTCACTAACAGTGCTGCCGGTCTATAGAGTCAAGGTGCCGATTTTTCTATGTCACAGTAGGCGAGATGAACACGGATGGAGCCTGACGAGAAAATTTCAGGCCACAGTGATAGAGAGTATTGCTACGCTATGATGATGTGGAGCAGGCTCGGCATGGTGGCGAGATCATGACTAGCAATAACAAAATGGAACTCACGGCAGGGATTAGGGGGCTTCAGGCTTTGAATTAGGCATCGCGATGCGGTGATCACAACGGATTCTAAATACGTATTCAGCAGGATCACTGAGTAGGTTTAACGCTGAAGGCACGCAATTGGCGTGCGGCAAGCAAGAAGCCACAACTAAATGCAGAGCTCTAGAAGGAGCTTGATTAACAAAGAGAATATTATGCGCCAGGTAGTACTTGATACCGAAACCACTGGTTTGGATCCTTCTCAGGGCCATCGAGTTATCGAAATAGGCTGCGTGGAGATCGATAACCGCAAGCTTACTGGTAAGCGTTTTCACTGCTATCTCAATCCGGATCGAGAGATCGATGCAGGCGCCATGGAAGTGCACGGTCTTACCTCACATTTCCTTGCAGATAAACCGCGCTTCAATCAGGTCGAATCAGAGTTTCTGGAGTTCATCGATGGCGCGGAACTGGTTATACACAATGCGCCATTTGATATCGGGTTTCTAGATCATGAGTTACGTGCGACAAAAACGGATGCACTTAAAATAGCAAGTTTCTGTGGTGTCCTCGACAGTTTGTTACTCGCTCGCGAGAAGCATCCTGGACAGCGTAATAGTCTTGATGCGCTCTGCAAGCGTTACGGCGTAGACAACACACAAAGGCAACTACATGGTGCCTTGCTGGATGCGGAGATTTTGGCTGATGTCTATCTGGTGATGACAAGCGGGCAATCCAGTCTGCTCCTGGCCGAAGATGAATTAGAAGGATCTACGCGCAGGGCTAAGGCAAAGAAGAGCTATACCCAAAGAGAGAAGATTGCAGTAATCAAAGCCGGCAGTGATGAGCTGGAGGCGCATCGACAGCGATTAAATGATATTCACAACAGCAGTGTGGAAGGCTGCCTATGGCTAGAATTAGAAGACAAAATTCAAGCCTAGTAAGAATCGGCACGAATCACCTTGAACAGCACACGCAGAAACTATAGTATCTTGCGCCAACTCACTGCAGATCTCTGCGAAAACCCAACAAAGTCATAGTGTTGCGATTTTTCAAACAGCGTAGTTCTAAAATCAGTCCCAGCCACCTGTATATCGAGTATCCATGTCTCACAAAGAGCATTTTCTCAGTCTCCAACAATTAGGCAAATCCGATAGATTTATACTATTTTATTTATCGCAGATAGTGGTCCGTGATGAGGACGTGCTTTGGAGTCTTGATCAAATTAGAGATCATTTAGACGACTCTACAGATTTGATTTTGCTGCAACGAGATGTTGACACGGCGGTAATTGTGGTCAATTTGCAACAGGATATATCTGTGCTTCTTCAAGCGAAGCTCAAGTCTTTGCGCAGCCTTCTTTTCTTTTCGGATCAGGAGAAGTTCTTGCTAGCCGGCAGGGCGAGTCAGCTAGTGGACTGGTATAAGAACCACCGTTTTTGCGGCACGTGCGGTAAGCAGACGGTTCATCATGGGAGTGAGCGCGCGCTAGTCTGTGACAACTGTGCCCTGCATTTCTTTCCGCGTATTAGTCCCTGTGTGATTATGCTCGTGACTAAAGGCGATAAGATGCTTCTTGCTCGAAGTTCACGCTTTAAGTCCGATTTCTATAGCTGCTTGGCCGGCTTTATCGAGATTGGGGAAACTCCTGAACAGACCGTGCACAGAGAAGTCAAAGAAGAAGTAAATCTGCAGGTTAAAAACGTCCGTTACATTTCCAGCCAATCTTGGCCATTTCCGTCGCAACTAATGCTGGGATTCCTAGCGGAGTACACTAGCGGTGATATTGTCCCTGAGCCGTCCGAGATCGCCGATGCGAAGTGGTTCGATAGTGATTCCTTGCCTAAAGTGCCTTCACCGAAGATAAGCGTTGCAGGCAAGTTAATCCGAACCTTTATGGATGAGATTAAGAATAGGTAGGCCCCTAATTTTTGAATTCCTTAAGTATTAGAGGCAAAATGCGCATACAACGAGCACCACAGGAGATATACGTTTGGAATATTTGATTCAATATGGCATGTTTTTGGCAAAGGCGGTGACCATCGTGGTGGCAATTGTCATTGTGATTGGTGTGATTGCGGCAAGCGGGAACCGTCAGCGCAAAACTGGTAGAAAAGGCCTGATCAAGGTTACCCATCTCAATGAACATTTTGACGATATGAAAGATACTCTACGCCATTCGGTGTTGGCGAAAGATCAGTTGAAGCAAGTTCACAAAGACGAGAAGAAGCAGGCAAAACTCGAATCTAAGGAACAAGCTAAAGCAGACAAAGAAGCGGCGAAGAAGTCGGATGATGTCGTTGACGGCGCAAACGACTCAGAGCAACGAAAGAAGCGTGTTTATGTAATCAACTTCACCGGTAATATTTCTGCAGACGAAGTGGCATCTCTTCGCGAAGAAATAACGGCGATATTAACGTTGGCGGAGCCTCTGGATGAGGTTTTATTGCGTCTAGAAAGCCCCGGTGGCATGGTGCATGCGTATGGACTTGCGTCTTCGCAATTACTGCGCATAAAGAGCAAGCAAATACCGCTTACTATCTGTGTAGACAAAGTGGCAGCTAGCGGCGGCTATATGATGGCTTGCTTGGCCGACCGCTTGGTATCAGCTCCCTTCGCAATAATAGGTTCAATAGGCGTGTTGGTTCAGTTGCCAAACTTTCATCGTGTGCTAAAGAAGAACGAGATCGATTATGAGATCATTAGCGCCGGTGAATTTAAGCGAACGCTAACCCAGTTTG
>CALKDE010000084.1 GCA_938082955.1 uncultured Pseudomonadales bacterium | reverse complement strand
TAAACAACTAGGTATACGGTTACAAGTCATGTTATTTCTCGAGTTTGAATTTGGAAAATCACTTAGCAGAAAGCTCGCCCGTGTGCTGGCCGTGTTGCTGTTATCAGGCGCGCTGTCTTGTTGTGTAACTACGACGACTGGGGGCTTCATGGCGGATGCCTCCGAAGAGCGAGCTGCTACCGATTATATCCAACTCGCACTAGCCTATTTTGATAATAGGGACATGCCCGGTGCGCGGCGTCATGTAAATAACGCTCTGGATATCGATAATGGAATCTCCGATGCCTATATGGTGTTGGCGATGATTTTTCAGCGCGAGGGTGATCTGGATTTGGCCGATTCGAATTATCAAAGAGCGATTAGCCTTGATAAGGACAATTCCAGTGCGCGCAATAATTACGCTGCGATGTTGTTCTCGCAGGAGCGCTTTCGCGAATCCTATGAGCAACTGGAAAGAGTAGCGAATGACACCAGCTATGAAGGACGCTCACTTGTCTTCGAAGGGCTGGGAAGAAGTGCATTGCGATTGGGTAGGCAGGAAGAAGCAAAGGCCGCGTTTCAGCGTGCGCTGCAACTCAACGAGAATCTTTTTATAGCGCCACTCGAATTAGCCTTGATATATTTCGATCAGCAAGACTACCCGCGCGCTCGTCAATACTACCGGAATTACTTGACCACTATCCAGTTCCTGCAATTACCGCATACGCCTCGAGCGCTATTGGCGGGCATTCAAATTGAAGGTTACTTCCAGAACAAGGAATTTGTCGAAAATTTTTCTTTGGTTCTTTCGACTCTTTATCCGACTTCGCCTGAATATCAGACGTTCCAAAGGCTGAGTGATGCCAACTGACCCCCTTATTGAAGCGCTCGCAGAGACTGATGGTGCCGAGGTTGCGATTAGCGTCCTAACGGCAGGCGATATTCTTCATCAGGCGCGGCAGCGCCTAGGTCTGAATGAGAAAGAAGTCGCCGATAAACTGCACATCACCATGCATTACGTTAAGGCATTGGAATCCAACAGTTATGAAAAGCTACCTGGCGCTGTTTTCGCGAAGGGATATTTGAAGAGTTATGCCTTATTGCTGGGCTTGGATGTTGAAGATTTACTGTCTCGCTATGACGAGTTCACGTATCAACAGAAAGCCGACAGTAAGCAAGAGAGGCGCTTATTAAGAGCGCGCAAAAAAAAGGATCGCAACAAGCCTTTGGTAATTATTTCTCTACTAGTTTTTATCGCCGGATTTTTGGGATTGTGGCTAGTGAATAGCTATTTTACACAGAAGTCGGTTTCGGATGTGCCGAATACCGTTGAACCTGTTGATGACGTTCGAGCTAGCTTGCCCAGGCTTAATGCGCTGCAAGTAACGACACAGCCGCAATTTACCCTGGAAGTCGAGCCTGAAAAAATTTCCGCCCCGGCTCGTCAGCCAATGATAACCCCATTGCTAGTAACAGGAGCAGTCGATGTTCCTGAGCGGTTTCTCGAAGTAGATCCAGGCTCAATTGTGGGTTCACAGGTCGCTCGGAGAATTGAGAATGGCGAGAATGGCGAGAGTGGCGAAAGTGGCGAAAGTAGCGGAGCCGGAGAGGGCACTACCCCAGAGGATTTAACGGCTGCATTACAAGTATTGACAGTAGAACAAACAGTGGGCGCCGAGTCGACTGTCGAGACCGATCAGCCTCGTTTGATCAGTATACAAGCGATCGGAAACGATGTCCTACGAATCAGTTTTACTGGGCAGAGCTGGATTGAAGTGAATGACAGCGAATCTCAGCAGATCTATCGCGATATCCGCGCAGCGGGCGATGTTTTAGAAATTACTGGCAGTGCGCCATTCAATATTCTACTAGGTGATGCTCTGTTTACCGTCATGAGCCTGAACGGCGATGAAATTGACCTCTCTGGTGATATTCGAATCGACAACTCAGCACGCCTCACTGTAGGCTTGTAACCCATGAAGACTAATCCATTAATTACTCGCCGCCAGACTCGCCAAATTATGGTCGGCAATATCCCTGTGGGCGGCGGTGCACCAATTTCTGTGCAGACCATGACCAACACCGAGACCTGCGACGTTGATGCGACATTAGTCCAGATCAATAACATGGTAAGAGCGGGCGTTGATATTGTCCGCGTTTCCGTTCCGAGTATGGACGCGGCTGAGGCCTTCAGAAAAATCCGTTCACAAGTAGAAGTACCTTTAATCGCCGATATACATTTCGATTACCGTATTGCCTTGAAAGTATTAGAAAATGGGGTTGATTGCCTGCGCATCAATCCGGGCAATATCGGCAGTGAGGAGCGTATTCGCGCCGTTGTCGGTAGTGCGAAAGACAAGAATATACCGCTTCGAATTGGCGTGAATGCAGGCTCTCTTGGGAAGAATTTACTGCGCAAATACAAGGAGCCGAATTCCGAGGCGATGGTTGAGTCCGCGCTTACGCAAATTGATATACTCGACAAGCTTGACTTTCAAAATTTCAAAATCAGCCTTAAAGCCTCCGAAATATTCATGACACTGGCGGCCTATCGCAGCCTAGCGACACAGATCGATCAGCCATTCCATCTCGGCATCACCGAGGCAGGCGGTCTTCGCTCTGGTACAGTTAAATCTGCTATCGGGCTAGGCGCACTGTTGATGGATGGGATAGGCGATACGATTCGAGTCTCCCTTGCAGCGGACCCAGTCGAAGAGGTCAAGGTTGGTTTCGATATACTAAAAAGCTTAGGCCTTCGTCATAAGGGTGTCAATTTGGTAGCTTGCCCTAGTTGTAGCCGGCAGAATTTCGATGTGATCTCCGTGGTTAATGAATTAGAGTCCCGGTTAGAAGACATAACGACACCGATTGATGTCGCGGTCATTGGCTGTATCGTGAATGGCCCGGGTGAGGCGAAGGTTGCTGAGATCGGTTTGACCGGTGCCAGCCCAAGTAATCTCGTCTACAAAGAAGGTGTTCCCGATCACAAGATTACTAACGAAAATCTTGTGGATGAATTAGAGGCGATGGTGCGTCAGCGCGTTGCCGACAAGAAGAAAATGGAAGACAACCTGATCGCCTCAAGCTAGCGATCAGTCACAAACCTATGGCAAAACTACAAGCAATTCGAGGTATGAATGACATACTTCCCGACCAAACTCCTAACTGGCAATATGTTGAGAAGTGCTTCCAGGGGGTAGTGCGCCGTTATGGCTATCGGGAAATCCGTTTTCCTATTCTCGAGCAGACACAACTGTTTAAGCGTTCAATCGGCGAGGTCACTGACATCGTTGAGAAGGAGATGTACAGTTTCGACGATCGCAACGGCGATAACTTGAGTTTGCGACCTGAAGGCACGGCAGGTTGTGTGCGTGCTGCCGATCAGCACGGTTTATTATTCAATCAGCAGCAACGACTCTGGTATCAGGGCCCAATGTTTCGCCATGAAAGGCCGCAGAAGGGCCGCTATCGACAGTTTCAACAGTTTGGTGTCGAGGCATTTGGTATGGCGGGGCCGGACATCGACGCCGAGATTATTCAGCTTTCGGCCTCGCTCTGGCAAGACCTGGGTTTAGAGAATTACCTTACTCTAGAGATTAACAATATCGGCACAGCTGAAGATAGAAAGCGCTATGCCGCCGCCTTAACAGCATTCTTGGTTTTCCATGCCGAAGAGCTCGATGATGATGCGCGCAACCGTTCGCACAGCAATCCGATGCGGGTGCTAGATAGCAAGAACCCGGATGTTCAAGAAGCTCTAAAAGGCGCACCTGCTCTGGTGGACTACGTCAGTGACGAGAGTGTCATCCACTATAGCGAGCTAAAGAGCTTGCTTACCCAGCTTGGGGTTGAATTCACTGAAAGCCCTCGATTGGTTAGAGGATTGGACTACTACAATAACTGTGTGTTTGAGTGGACTACCGATTCTTTGGGCGCGCAGGGCACAGTCTGCGGCGGAGGTCGCTACGACGGCCTCGTTGAACAGCTTGGCGGCAAGCCAACGGTCGCGGCTGGTTTTGCTATGGGTGTTGAAAGGCTTGTCTTGATGCTGGATTCGCTAGGCAAGATTCCCGAAGCCACAGCGCAGGTCATAGATGTGTACATGGTGGTTGTTGGTGGTCAGCTGGCGGGATCTGCTGTGCTACTAGCCAAGCAATTGCGGCAGCGATTTCCTGAAATCGGCCTTATCACGCATTGTGGTGGGGGAAAGTACAGTAATCAGATGAAGCGCGCGTTCAATAGCGGCGCGCGGCTGGCTATTGTGTTGGAGACAGAGTCGGAACAGCCTTTGGAAACAGTCAAAATTCGCCATTTAATTGATTCTGGCGACTCGGTCAGTGTCGAACTAGCCAATTGCGGCGATAAACTTGCCGAAATTCTTAGTATTTCAGAGTGATAGCAGCATTGATTCGTGTCAGCCGAGCCTTAAACAGGTAGAATTAACGGTTGGTCAGGGATAGTTTGCCGAATGTGGTGGTCTGATAATCCGGGCAGGTAAAACTGTTCTAGTCATTGAATAAATTAAGGAGTAAGTCGTGGCGATAAACGCGGCAGAAGAAGAAACAATAGAAGCACTTAAGCAGTGGTGGGAAGAAAATGGCAAGCAGTTAGTCATTCTCGTTGTTGTAGGTTTCGCGGCAATCACTGGATGGTTGGTTTGGACTAATTCCCAAAATGCTAACATCGATAGTGCCTCGGATATGTACGAGGAGATTCTTTCGTTGGCGATCAGCGAAGCTGGGCAGCCGGGCACGTTGCTTATTCCGCAAGATTCGGAACGTATAGTCGAGCTAGGTAAGATATTACGCAGTGAACATGGCGGTTCTACTTACGCTAAGTTGGGTTCCTTATTCGCTGCGCAACAGTCTGTGCAGAACAATGATTTGGATGCGGCGGAAGCCTCTCTACAATGGATTCTAGATAACGAGCAGGGCGGACTATTAAACGAGGCCAACGAAGGCCTGGTATTGACCGCGAACTTGCGGCTTGGTCGCATTATTTTGGCGAAGGGCGAAGCTGAGCGTGCACTCGCGCTCGTGAACAACCTAGACCCCAAAACCTTTGAAGCTGGTTATTCGGAATTGCGTGGTGATATCTACATAGCGATGGACCGAGAAGTAGATGCACGTGATGCCTACATCGCCGCCCAGCAGGCAGGATCGAATAGCGATGGTCTGCGCATGAAGCTGGACGAACTGTCCAACGAAAGCTAGCCCTTACCTCGAGTTCACAGATAGCCATATGAGTTTCAAGATGAACCCTACGAGCACCGGATCAATCCAAAATTGCGTGACCTCTGGGGCTCGTCTGCTAGTGCTGCTTGCACTAGCTTCTACGTTAACAGCCTGTGCAGGGTTCAGCGCCGCCAGCCTAAATCCATTGGGTTGGTTTTCCGAGGATGAAGTCGATCCACCTACGCCTTTGGTCAATATCCCTGCTGAGGCAGCGCTGATTCGTCAGTGGAGCGTAAATATTGGAAACGGGCAGGGCAACAATTACACAAAGATAACCCCCTCGATAGACAGTGGCGTAATTTATGCGGCAAGCGAGGACGGCGATGTAGTCGCAATAGAGATTAGTACAGGAAACACGCTGTGGAGTACTCAAGTTGAGGACGTGATCACCGGCGGAGTTGGCTCTGGTGAGGGCTTGGTTATGATTGCTACAGAAAGTGCTGAAGTTGTAGCGCTCGATCAAGCTGATGGAAGCCTTATATGGCAACGCGCAGTCTCCAGTGAAGTTCTGTCTGCGCCACAAACGAATGGCGATGTCGTTGTCGCACAGACAGTAGACGACAAGCTGGTCGCACTCAATTTCGATGACGGTGAGCTGCGTTGGACTTACGAGACTACTCAGCCAGCACTGACACTGCGCGGCAGTAGCAAGCCTGTTATTACTGCAGATGCGGTGATCGCAGGGTTTAGCAATGGCACGCTTGTCGCAGTTTCGGCGGTTGATGGGGTCTACCTTTGGGAGGAACGGGTAGCCGTGCCTGAAGGTGAGTACGATATTGACCGCGTCATTGATGTGGATGGCGATTTATTGCTAGACGGCGGCCGAATTCTAGCAGCAAGCTATAGGGTAACTTGATGGCGTTCGAGGTCACTTCCGGGCGAATCGTCTGGGGTATGGAGGCTTCTAGCTACCATGGCATGGCGCAGGGCTTCGGTAATATCTACTACTGTGATGACCAGAGTCAGGTATTTGCGATTAGAGACAATAGCGAAGATATCGTTTGGGAGAACTCTGATCTACTCAATAGAGCAATTACGGCACCAACAGCCGTCGGCAACTATATCGCAGT
>CALKDE010000083.1 GCA_938082955.1 uncultured Pseudomonadales bacterium | reverse complement strand
TACCTAGCTACTATTTTTCAGCCTCGTGTAGCTCAAAATCGTGGGTAACTGTTACGCCAGCGTTTTTCATCATGATCGATGCCGAACAATACTTATTTGCTGAAAGTTCGATTGCTCGCTGCACATGCTTCTCACTAAGGTCAAAACCCGTAATCTTGAAATGCAGGTGAATAGACTCAAAGGTAGCTGGCGTTCCGTCAACTCGTTCCGCGGTGACCTCAGCCTCGCACGCGGTTACCGATTGCTTCGCCTTCTTCAAAATGGTCACTACATCGTAGGATGAGCAACTGCCAACACCGAGAGCCATCAGCTCCATGGGCCGCATGCCCATACTTCGTCCGCCATCTGCCGACACACCATCGACTACAATTGCATGTCCGCTGTCGGATTCTGCAACAAACATAACGTTCTCAATCCAATTAACTCTCGTTTTCATTTTCTAATCCTAAGTAGGCTTTACTTCACAAAATTTGGAATAAGAATACCAATATCAAACCTCCAGCATCCAATAAATACCGGCAATACTGCAAAACGCGCATCAAAAAAATCGGCGCAGTAACCGATAATAGCCAGTATATAAAATGGCGAGCAAGGTTAACATAGTTAACAAGTGTCAAAAGCGCCTCAACGCGAGCGATGACAGTGCCTCCTTAACAAAATTTGGCAACAGCGCGATACATTGGTTAGAGTAAGCAGCACGATTGATGCCTTTGAGTATCAACTATTATTGTGGTGGGAATCCCACTATTGCGACTAAAGTGTGATATATATTTAGCTAGCTAGAAAAGGCAGGAGTTTTATTCATGGCACTCACGGCCATTACGCCACATATTGACGACTTGGATAATTTTTTATCCCATTGCCATCGAAAGAGTTACCCGAATCGAACCACTATTATTTACGAAGGCGACAAATGCGACACCCTGTACTACATCATTAAGGGATCGGTTTCGGTTGTCCTCGAAGAGGATGAAGGCAAGGAAGTTGTCATCACCTATTTCTATCCGGGAGACTTTTTCGGCGAGATGGGCCTGTTCGAGAAGGCAGAAGAACGCAGCGCCTCGTGTCGTACTAGGAGCGCCTGTGAGGTAGCAGAAATCAGTTATGCAAATTTCAATACCTACATCAGTTCACACCCAGAAATCGTGTTCACTATCGGTCAGCAGATAGCGCATCGCCTGCGCAATACAACACGCAAAGTGGGCGATCTTGCCTTCTATGACGTATCTGGCCGTATCGCTCGAACACTAATCAATCTGAGCAAAGAGCCCGATGCCATGACTCACCCCAATGGCATGCAGATAAAGATTACTCGCCAGGAGATTGGCCGGCTGGTGAACTGTTCTAGAGAGATGGCTGGAAGAGTATTAAAGACTCTCGAGGAACAGCAACTGATCGATGTCAGCGGTAAGACGATAGTTGTTTTCGGTGCGCGGGCGAAGCTCTGAGCAGACTCAGCTTCGCCGAACACTATTTACCGAACATCAACTCCTTCAACTTCGCACCCGGACTGGGTGCCCGCATGAAAGATTCCCCTATCAAAAAACCATAGACTCCTGCGTCTATTATGGTATTCACATCGCCGGCTGTATGAATCCCACTCTCTGTAATGAGCACCTTGTCTGCTGGCACCTGCGCCGCTAAATCTAAGGTAGTCTGCAGACTGGTCTCAAAGCTATGCAGGTTTCGATTATTGACTCCAATCAGGTCTGTATTAAGCTGCAGTGCCTGTTCTAATTCACTTTGATTGTGAACTTCGACCAAAATATCGATGTCGATCTCGTTAGCGCAGTCTGCCAACTCAACTAATTGCGAGGGTTGTAGCGCAGCGACAATCAGCAGAATGCAATCAGCACCTAGTGCTTTCGATTCGGCGATCTGATAAGTATCGATCATGAAATCCTTGCGAATAACCGGTAGCCCACACGCCGCTCTGGCCTGTAAAAGGTACTCGTTACTCCCTTTAAAAAACTTCTCATCGGTCAACACCGACAGACAAGCCGCTCCATTAGCCTCGTAGTCAGCGGCGTGCTGCTCCGGCTTAAAGTCTTCCCGAATCAACCCCTTCGATGGCGAGGCCTTCTTTATTTCAGCGATTACAGCGACCTGCTTCGACTGCACGCGTTCACGCATCGCCTCAGAGAAAGACCGCGCCTGATCAATCGAGGGAAATCGCGCCTCCAATTCAGCGTAAGACACCCTCGCTTTTGCCGCGGCTACTTCCAACTGTTTATTCGCAACTATTTGTTCGAGAATTGTAGCTTTAGACAAAATACGCACTCGCTCTACCTTGAAAATCTTCTAGGATGCTCTTCTATTTAGGAGTCGATTTGTTTCTTCAACGATTGTGTGAACTCAGCCAGCCGCTCTAGCTTAGCTAAAGCCACACCCGAGCGCAGAATACCCTGCGCTTTGGCAACGCCGGCAGCTAGATCATCTGTCAAATTCGCCGCGTAGATAGCAGCACCTGCATTTAGTGCCACGATATCAGCAGCAGCCTGATTTCGATTACCAAGTGCGTCCTTCAACATGACCAAGCTTTCTTCAGCGCTACCTATCTGCAGCATGGAATAGTCTGCGTAACGCTCAATACCGAAGTCAGCAGGCTCGATGGAATACTGCGATATCTTGCCATCACGCAACTCGCCTACTGTCGATGTCGCTGCAAGGCTAATCTCATCCAGTCCATCTTCTGCCGCCACTATCAATACGTGACTGCTGCCTAGCTCCTTCAAAACCTCTAGCAGCGAAGGTATCCAAGCGGCATCAAATACGCCGATAACCTGATTCGGTGCGCCTGCCGGATTCGTCAAAGGACCCAATAGGTTGAATACAGTTCTAACTCCGATTTCCTTTCTTGCCGTAATCACGTGTTTCATAGCGCTATGGTGAGCCGGTGCAAACATGAATCCAATTCCCAGCTGCTCAATAGTCGCGGCAACATCTTCGGCACTCAATACAAGATTGACTCCCGCCGCTTCCAGTACATCGGCGCTGCCGCTGTTACTAGTCGCACCACGATTACCATGCTTCGCCACCTTCGCCCCAGCGCAAGCGGCGACGAGTGCCGAAGCCGTGGACACGTTAAACTTGTTGGAGCCACTACCACCGGTTCCGCAGGTGTCGACCAGATGCGGGTGATCTGCAAGTTGCACCTTCGTAGCCAATTCGCGCATTACTGTTGCGCCACCTAATATCTCCGACGCCTTCACTCCCTTCATCTGCAGGCCGACAAGAAAGGCTGCATTTTGTGCGTCGGTAGATTGACCCGACATCAGCGCGCGCATAACGGAAATCATCTGATCTATGTCCAGATCTACATTTGACGTGACCGCCTTGATGGCTGCTCTTATATCCATTAGTTGTTACCGTTGATATCTTTTGTTGAACTGAGTGTTTAAATTTGAAAATTGCGCTGAAAAAACTGCGGCTTAACTTTGATCTAGAAAATTCTTCAGTAGAGCATGGCCGTGCTCGCTAAGAATAGACTCGGGGTGAAATTGCACCCCCTCTACTGCGAGCTCTTTATGCCTCACTCCCATTATCTCCTCACGCTCGCCATTCTCATTTTCGGTCCATGCCGTCACTTCCAGGCAATCGGGAAGTTGCTGCGCATCGATGACCAATGAGTGATAGCGCGTCGCCGTGAAGGGCTGCGCCAAATTCCTAAATACGCCTTTCCCGCCGTGATGAATCCCCGAGAGCTTGCCATGCATTACTTTCTTAGCACGCACGATCTGGCCACCGTAAACCTGACCGATGCTTTGATGGCCGAGGCAGATGCCTAAGAGTGGAATTTTTCCCGCGAAATGACTAATAACCTGCATGGAAATGCCCGCCTGGGTAGGCGTGCAGGGCCCAGGAGAAATGACAAGCTGCGCAGGGTTTAAAGACTCTATCTCTTCGATCGAGATAGCATCGTTGCGATACACCTGCACATCGGCACCTAGTTCGCCAAGATACTGCACCACGTTATAGGTGAAGGAATCGTAGTTATCGATCATTAACAGCACTGAGCAAACCCTCATCACACCCCAAATTTGAGAGCGCCATTCTAGCAGTCCAAGGGAATCCTGTCTTGAGTAGCCATAATGATCTTCAAAGCCGACTTCGGCGTAATAATGGTCAAACAAATAAACCTACACTTGTTGAGAAACTATGCCCGCCAATACCGTCATCATGTGGTTCCGCCAGGACCTGCGCCTTAGCGATAACCCCGCCCTGCTCAAAGCCATTCAACAAGGGCGAGTACTACCTGTCTTCATTCTAGACCAGAGCAGCCATTGGCCCCTAGGCGCGGCTTCCCGCTGGTGGCTGCACCATTCACTGGGTGCCTTGAATGAATCTCTACTAGGCAACCTATGGGTTCTACAGGGAGATGCCGCCAAGTTGCTCCCTCAATTTGCTAACGAACAGGGGGCGAGCCATGTCTTTTGGAATCGCTGCTATGAGCCTTCGATAATACACCGAGACAGCCTTATCAAGGAGCAACTCACAGCTGACGGACTAACCGCTTCGAGTCTGAACGGGAGCTTGATCTGGGAACCTTGGGAGAACCTCAAGCAAGATGGCACTGCATACAAAGTTTTCACACCTTTTTATAGGTACGCGATTGCTAATAACCCCCCTGCCGCGCCTAGCCACGAAGACACAAGCACCTTCGATACCGTGAAGTGTCTTCAGGACAAAAATCGACTAGATAAGCTGAACCTGCTTCCCACTATAAATTGGCATAAGCAGATTGCAGCGACCTGGCAGCCTGGCGAAAAGGGCGCAAGACAGCGGTTACAGAATTTCATACACAACGGTTTAGTTGACTACCGCGATGGCCGAGACTACCCGGCTAAGCGCAGCGTCTCAATGCTTTCACCACATCTGCACTTCGGGGAAATTTCTCCCAGAGAAGCCGCGAGCATGGTCAAGCAAGCCGGCGACATAGACTCGAACGAAGAGCAGGCCACACATTTTGTTCGCGAACTTGCGTGGAGGGAGTTTTCCTATTACTCGCTCTATCACTTCCCGCATATTTGTCAGCAAAATATGAAAGCACAATTCGACCGTTTCCCTTGGGTCAAGGATCAGAAGAACCTGCGCCTGTGGCAGCAAGGCCAAACGGGATATCCATTAGTTGACGCGGGCATGAGAGAACTGTGGCAGACCGGTTACATGCATAATCGAGTGCGCATGATCGTGGGCTCATTCCTAGTAAAGAATCTGATGATTCATTGGCTAGAA
>CALKDE010000082.1 GCA_938082955.1 uncultured Pseudomonadales bacterium | reverse complement strand
TATAGCCAACAAACAGGCTTGTTCTATGTCACCTCTTTCGATGGCGAACAAGAATTCTTCAAGCGTGATGAGGACTATGAAGAAGGCGAACGTTTCACCGGTGGCGGCGGACGCTATAATCAGCCGATGGATGCATTCCATAGCTCTATTAGAGCAATCAATCCTGCTACGGCGGAAATCGAATGGGAATTCCCGATCATGCCTCGCTCCTCTGCAGGCATAACCACAACCGCTGGTGGCATCGTATTTACCGGTAGCGCAGATGGTTATTTCTTTGCGCTGGATGCGGCCAGTGGCGAAGAACTCTGGCATATTTCTCTAGGTGCAAGAGTACATGCCGCCCCCATGACATTTGCTGTAGACGGACAACAATTCGTAACCATTGCTTCAGGAAACGTGGTGTATACCTTCGGCCTCAAAGACAACTAATGTAGAGGCTCTAGCATATGCAAACCTTCGCGGATCCAATCAAATACGCCTCTCGCATGGCGCCCACGAAAACGGCCGTTATAGACGGGCCTGAGTCTATCAGCTACGCGCAACTGCATAGACGCTGCCGTCTCTTAGCCGGAGCCCTTCAAGAACTGGGATTGGAGAAAGGAGACAGAGTCGCAATCTTAGCCAACAACGGCCAGCGCTATATTGAAACTTATGTGGGTGTGCCCGCTGCCGGCTTAGTGGTCGTACCACTCAATACCCGACATGCCGTCAAAGAACTAAAATATGCCCTCGAAGACTCGCAGACAAAGGTACTACTCAGTGACCGTGATCCTGGAGAATTAGCTGAGTGTGTTGATCATGTCATCATGATTCCAGATGCCTATGACACGATGCTAAATGCAGCGGTGGAAATAGAGCTGGGCATTAATCTTGAGGAAAGCGACCTAGCTGGCCTGTTCTATACAGGAGGCACTACCGGCAAGTCCAAGGGCGTGATGCTGAGCCATCGCAATCTCATCGCAAATACGTTCCACTGGCTCGTATCAGTTCCCAAGAAAGAAGATGACATAGTGCTGGTGATGGCGCCGCTGTTCCACGCAGCAGGCTCAGGAGGCGTAATCGCCAACATATGGACACTGGGAACACACGTTACCCTCGCCGTATTCGACCCGAAAACCGCCCTAGACTTGATTGCACAACACGGTATAACAGATAGTCTTGGGGTTCCAACCATGCTAGCGGCTATCGCAGAGGAGCAACTTATACGCCCTCGAAAAATCGATACTCTAAGGACGCTCGCACATGGCGGATCGCCGATAGCGACAGAGATTTTACGCCGTACTCATAGCGCCTTCCCTGGCGCAGAGCTCGTTGAAGTTTATGGGGCTACCGAGCTTTCCCCTCTTTGTACGGTACTCAACAATGAACAGAATTTGATCAACTCCCCCCTTGCTCGATCCTGTGGACGACCTACGGTAGGCAACGAAATCGATATACTGGACCCCAGCGGACATACGCTCCTGTCAGGGGAAATTGGCGAGGTAGTAGTGCGCGGGGCAAATGTCATGCAAGGCTACTGGAACAAGCCTGAGCAGACCGCAGCCGTGCTTAAAGATGGCGCTTACTGGACTGGCGATCTCGGCTATATGGATGATCAGGGCTATGTGTTCTTGGTGGACCGAAGCAAAGACATGATCGTGACAGGCGGAGAAAATGTCTACTGCACCGAAGTCGAAGAAGTCCTCTATCAGCACCCTGCCATTCTCGAGGCGGCGGTATTTGGTGTGCCAGATGATAAGTGGGGAGAAGCTGTCTGGGCGGTAATCGTGCCGCGGGAAGGAAACGAAACCGAGTCAGCACAAATAATCGAGTTCTGTCGCGAACGGATAGCAAGCTACAAGGTTCCAAAGGGGATTGATGTACAACTCGATCCGCTGCCCAAGTCAGGGCCGGGAAAAGTTCTTAAAAGAGAGCTCAGAGCGCCACACTGGGAAGGTCAAGAACGCTCAGTTAACTAACGATCTAACTATGAGCATCTTTGCGCCCCTCCCGCGGCTTGGTTAAGCGATTGCGCGTCCAATTAAATAGGGAAGCAGTCCTGACGCTAATCCCGTCACTATCGCCTCGGCAACCACCCCGTCAAACATTCCAAGGTAAACAAAGCAATCTACTACTGCCGTAAATAAGCCTAAAAAATGATACGACCCAAGGTTTAGCGGTCTTAGCCGGCAGCAGCCCTCTTCTCACTCTAACTGCTGGTAAACAATTTTTTGCCGACCTAGCGCGACACTCAAGTGCCTCGTCGAACTAACAATACGGCGCAATCAATTCCTCACTGATCTGCCACAAGCGTTTTGCATCTTCATCAGTTGCGAATTTTGCAGTTTCTGCGCGCTTACCCTCGTAGAAGTAATGTCCGTCTGCCCCCTTACTAGCCTGATCTTCCGAACTCGCTAGCCAAACAAAGGTATCTGACCCCTGCCCGATACTTTTCATGAAGGGATACAAGGCTAGCCCCAATAGACGCGCTAGCATGCCACCCTTATTCCAAATCGGTGTCCTAACCGTGCCGGGATGAAAAGAACTGGCAACCACATTCTTGCCGCGAAGACGATGCTGTAATTCTCGCGCCGTCAGTAGGTTCATCAACTTCGAACGACCATAGGCCTTCAAAGTGCTATAGCCTTGTGTGAGCCCTAGATCATCGAAATTTAAGGCGCTATTGAAATGCCCGTAAGAGCTCGTAAAAACGATTCGCGCTAGGTCGTCATTTGCCGCATTCAAAACAGCCGGCAATAATTTCTTGGTCAGCAAGAAGCTACTCAAATGGTTACTCACGAACGTGGTTTCAAAACCCTCGTCCGTCACTTCCCTGCTGCCGTTTGCGCCTCCTGCGTTATTGCAAAGCACATCGATCTTAGAAATATCTCGAAGCAATTTATCAGCCATCTCACTTACACTTGCCAATGAGCTGAAATCTGCTAGATAGAGACTAATATTCTCATTTCCCGTGGTCGCAATAATCTCAGCAACCGCTTCATGCCCGCGTTGTTCGTTTCGGCAGACCAACGCGACATTCGCTCCCAACTCAGCGAAGCGCCGTGCCGAAAAAAGACCAATACCGC
>CALKDE010000081.1 GCA_938082955.1 uncultured Pseudomonadales bacterium | reverse complement strand
AGCTCGGGTATAGCAGGCGATATAGTTTACATCGACGTTCGCCTCTAAGCTGTATTTGCGGGTAAGTGGATTGTAGGCCATACCGATTTGATCTTGCAGGTCTAATTTGCTGTCCCTACTCCATGCGGCGAGTTCGGAAGGCTTGATAAATCTAGCGTAGTCATGGGTGCCACGAGGCAGTAAATTCAAAACATATTCGGCGCCGATGATGGCGAATAGATACGACTTGGGGTTTCGATTGATCGTCGAGAAAAATACAGTTCCTCCGGGCTTCACCAAGTCGTGACAGGCTTGAATCACCTTGGCGGGCTTAGGAACGTGTTCAAGCATCTCCAGGCAGGTAACGATGTCGAACTGCTCGCTGTGATCTTGGGCGTACTGCTCGGCCGAAGATTTCTGATAGTCGATCTCCAATTTGCTTTCTAGCTGGTGAAGCCTCGCGACGGAGAGCGAGGCATCAGCCATGTCAATTGCAGTTACACTGGCGCCATGGTGAGCCATAGCTTCGGCTAGGATGCCGCCGCCGCAGCCTATATCTAGTACATTCTTGCCGGCTGGATTTACCTTGCGGCTGATATAGCTCATCCGTAGCGGGTTAATCTCATGCAGCGGTTTAAATTCGCTGTCAGGGTCCCACCAGCGAGCGGCGAGGGCTTCGAATTTTCGAATTTCTAGTTCGTCTACATTTTCCATTCTTTTGCTGCCTAGTTAATTGTTAATCGCTAGCGGCTGAAAGTTTGGCTTGCCACTTTGCGCTATCGGATTTGATTGTCTGAATATCTAAGCCGGTGAATTCGCCATCCTTCAATAGCTGTTGTCCTGAGCACCAAACATGTGAAACTTGGGATGCCTGTGTTGCGTATACTATCTGTGAGATCGGGTTGTATACAGGTGTACTATTTAATGAATCGAGATCGATCGCGGTCATATCGGCATACTTGCCGATTTCGAGGCTGCCGATCATTGCACCTAGCCCTAGTGCCTTGGCGCCGTTTATCGTTGCCATTTCAAGAGCTTGATGGGCAGATAATGCACTAGCATCTTCGGCGACACCTTTGGCGAGCAGTGCGGCAGTACGCATCTCAGAGATCATATCGAGGTCGTTGTTGCTGGCACAGCCATCGGTTCCAAGAGCGATGTTAATACCGGCCTTGCTTAGCTTGGCGACCTCGCAGAAGCCGCTGGCTAATTTTAAGTTAGATTCCGGGCAGTGCACAATATGGGACCCGGCCTTGGCTAGAGAGGCTATGTCTTCGTCGCAAAGTTTAGTGGCATGCACACAGACAAGGCGTGGGCTGAGCAGGCCTAGCTGTTTAAGCCGCTCGATCGGCGTTCGGCCATCGGCTAATAATGCGTCCGAGACTTCCTTGGCTGTCTCATGCACGTGCATATGGATCGGTAAGTCCATCTCCTCGGCGAGTGTCGATAACTTCTTAAGTGGAGCGTCTGACACCGTATAGGGCGCATGTGGCCCAAATGCGGTATGAATCAGCTCGCTGTGCCGATAATCATCGTGCAGTTTTGTTGCCTTTGAAATGTATTCATCAGCATCTTGAGCCCACACCGTTGGAAAATCTAGAACTGGGCTCGCCAGTTGCACTCGAATATTAGCAGCAACAGCTGCTTTGGCTACCTGATCTGGATAGAAGTACATATCGGCGAAGCAGGTAGTGCCAGAACGTATCATCTCGGCGATGGCCAGGTTGGCTCCGGCTTGCACGAAACCCTCTGAAACGTACTTTGCCTCAAGGGGCCATATTGATTCTTCTAGCCACTGGGTAAGCGGCACGTCATCGGCAATGCCTCGCATTAAGGCCATGGCACAATGGCCGTGAGCGTTTATCAGACCCGGTATTAGCGCATGATTGGGTAAGTGCAAGAATTCGGTTGCATTGATTGCGCTCTGGGCATCGATCTGGCTGCAGATAGCGACAATTTTATTTCCCTTAATAGCGACGCAATAGTCTTCTAAAGCCGCGCCTTGAGGCTGTACAGGAATGACCCATTTTGCCGAAACTAATAGATCGGCTTGAATACTTGTTGTTTCGCTCAAAATTGCCTCTGTTTGCTGTGCAAATAAATCGTGATTTAAGCAAAAAATCAGGGCTAATATTATACCTAGAAAAATTCCAAATAGCGCGTTGCAAAATTCATCAACGTTGCTTCTGGAAATTATTGAAAAAACAGGGGTTTTTAGCGCAATTAATAGCTATTTTGGCTGTCACAAAAGCCCCGAATAGTGGTACAATTCGGGACCTTTTTAAGGATAGATTCTGCTTCAAATTTAAACTGTAAATTAGCGATCAAAAAAGCTCGAAATCGACCGTTAAATCGACCGTTAAAAGGGTAAGGAAAAACAAAAAAAATAGCCGTGTTTTCATGCAAAAATCATGCTGCACTAATCGCTAGTTACCCCACTATTTAGGATGTAGTCAATCTATGGCCGAGTTTGCTAAACAGGTCTTGCCTGTCGCGTTAGAAAGTGAAATGAGGGAATCTTACCTCGCCTATGCAATGAGCGTAATTGTAGGTCGCGCTTTGCCTGATGTCAGGGATGGATTGAAGCCTGTTCATCGGCGAGTGCTATTCGCGATGAACGTACTTTCAAACGACTACAACAAGCCTTACAAAAAATCGGCTCGTATTGTGGGCGATGTTATAGGTAAGTATCACCCTCACGGCGATACCGCTGTCTACGACACTATCGTGCGTATGGCGCAAGATTTTTCGCTACGCTACCCCTTGGTAGATGGTCAAGGCAACTTCGGGTCGATAGACGGCGATTCGGCAGCAGCAATGCGTTATACAGAAATTCGCATGGAGAAAATTGCCCATGATTTGCTTGCAGATCTGGACAAAGAAACAGTCGACTTCTCGCCTAACTATGACGGCACAGAGCATATTCCAGATGTTATGCCTACGCGGATTCCCAATCTATTGGTGAATGGCTCTTCTGGAATCGCGGTAGGCATGGCGACAAATATACCTCCGCATAACTTAAACGAAATTATCGCCGGAGCCATGGCGTTAATGGAAAACCCCGAAATTGATATCGATGGGTTGATGGAGCATATCGAGGGCCCGGATTTCCCAACAGCGGCAATCATTAACGGCAAGGCGGGTATCGTCCAGGCCTATAAAACAGGTCGCGGGCGCATTTACATGCGTGCGAAGGCAGAAATAATTGACAGCGAAAAATCTGGAAAGCAGACAATCATTGTCCATGAAATTCCTTATCAGCTGAACAAGTCCAAGCTCATCGAAAAGATAGCCGAGCTCGTTAAAGAGAAGAAGATCGAAGGCATTACAGAACTACGTGACGAGTCAGATAAGGATGGTCTGCGAATCGTTATCGAACTGCGCAAAGGCGAGATGGGTGATGTCGTGCTCAACAATTTGTACGCGCAGACACAGATGCAGTCGGTGTTCGGCATTAATATGGTCGCGTTGGTCGACGGCCAGCCACGATTACTGAACCTGAAGGAGATGCTCGATTCGTTCATCCGTCATCGCCGCGAGGTGGTTTCTAGACGGACTAGCTATTTGCTGCGCAAGGCCAGAGACCGCGGACACATCCTAGAAGGGCTTGCCGTAGCGCTAGCTAATATAGACGCTGTTATCGCGCTGATTAAGAGTTCACCGACCTCTGCAGAGGCGAAGGTAAAGCTACTAGCTAGATCTTGGAAATCCGACAGCGTGTTGGCAATGCTAGGCGAAGTAGGGGCCGATGCTTGTAGGCCTGAAGGCCTGGATCCACAATACGGATTGAAAGATAATGAGTATTTCATTAGCCCGGAACAGGCTCAGGCAATTCTGGATTTGCGACTGCACCGTCTGACTGGCTTAGAGCATGAGAAATTAATTGGTGACTATACTGAGCTGCTTAAGCAGATTGCAGACTATTTAGATATTTTGGGGAACGAGCCCCGACTTTTAGGTGTGGTTCGCGATGAGCTAGAGCAGGTTAAGAAAGAGTATGGCGATGAACGCCGCACCGAAATTGTAGGTTCGCAACTGGATCTGACTATGGAAGACCTGATCTCCGAGGAAGACCGAGTCGTTACTATATCTAAAACTGGTTACGCGAAGTCTCAGCCGCTTGCTGACTATAGCGCGCAGAAGCGCGGCGGCACGGGCAAGGCGGCAGCATCGGTTAAAGACGAAGATATTGTTGAGCACCTGCTGATCGCGAATACCCACGATACACTGCTTTGTTTTAGCAGTCAGGGCAAGGTCTACTGGTTAAAAGTGTTTATGATTCCGGTGGCAAGCCGCACTGCTCGTGGTAAGCCTCTCGTCAATATTCTTCCTCTGGAAGAGGGTGAACGTATTACCAGTATGCTTCCGGTTAAGGACTATGCCGAAGACGAATTTGTGTTTATGGCTACATCGAATGGCACGGTTAAGAAAACAGCACTGACGAATTTCTCCAGACAACGTAGCGTGGGCCTTAGGGCTATTGAATTGGACGAGGGCGACGAACTCGTTGGTACAGCTATAACAGATGGCTCGAAAGATGTGATGTTGATTAGTAGTAGCGGTAAGACGATTCGCTTCAATGAAGGTGATGTGCGGGCGATGGGAAGAACGGCAAGGGGAGTCAGAGGCATTAAGATGAATGATGGGTATCAGATGATTGCCCTTATCATTCCTGATGCTGCCAAACAGATTTTGACAGTTTGCGAGCAAGGTTATGGGAAGCGCACTCTAGTTGACGATTTTCCTGTCTATGGTCGCGGGGGTCAGGGAGTTATCGGCATCCAGACTAGCGATCGCAACGGGCCTGTAGTCGGAGCGGCACAAGTGTCTGAGTCTGATGAGATCATGCTGATATCAGATAAAGGCACTCTAGTTAGAACGCGCGTCACCGAGGTATCTATTCAGGGCAGGAATACACAAGGTGTTCGTCTGATCCGACTTAAGGAGGGAGAAAATCTCGTCGGTCTCGAACAGGTTGATGAGCCTGAAGAAGTAGATGAATTGGAAGCTGTACTTGAAGACCAAGCAGAGTCAGTTGTAAGCTCTGCACCTGCCGCCGATGCAGATACCAGCGAGTCCGAATAAAACTGGTTAACGGCCAGTCACCCTGCCCATCAAGAAATCGTGGGCAGTTCGTGCTTAGAAAAACACCCATTTCAACAAAACAATTTGTTCTGGACCTATGAGTCATAATAGCGACATAAGTTCGATTGGCAAGATTGCCTATCTAGGACCGGAAGGAACCTATTCGCAGTTAGCGGCATTGGCGTTTTTTGGCGGCGAAGCTGAGCTCGTGAATTGTACGTCCATTGACGACGTCTTCGCTGCGGTTGAGAGCAAGCAAGTAGCCTATGGCGTTGTGCCGGTAGAAAACTCCACCGAGGGCGCGATAAATAACACGCAAGATTGTCTTGTAGACAGTTCAGCCAAGATAGTCGGTGAGCAAATCGTATCTATCGAACATAGCTTGCTAGTGCGAGAGAACACATCAAAGTCGGCTATAAAAAAAATTGTGGCGCACAAGCAGTCTCTTGCGCAGTGTCGTGGTTATCTGGCGACGAATTTTCCAAAAGCCGAGCAGCTTGAATGCCCGAGTAACGCAGAGGCTGCTATTCGCGCCCGAGCAGATTTTGGC
>CALKDE010000080.1 GCA_938082955.1 uncultured Pseudomonadales bacterium | reverse complement strand
AGCCTCTGGCGTGAACGCCAATGCCGATCCTGAAGCTAATGCTTTTATTATTGCTTGTCCAGCAACTGCTTCCAGGGATAAGCGCGGTCTGCTAGGGCTATAAAAAAGGGGTTCAACAACTCCGGCTTGGAATTGTATCTTAACGGTCGAAACTGCAGATCTACGATTTCTCCGCCAGCTGCACAGAGAATACCGTGGGCGGCCGCTGTATCCCATTCGCTGGTAGGGGCCATTCGCGGATAGATGTCTGCACTGCCTTCAGCCAGAAGGCACATCTTTAGTGAACTGCCCATGCTCAATAGTGTCGCTTTACCAAAATGATTTTCGATCTTTTCGACAAGCGCATCCAATTGCTCACCTAGGTGACGCCGACTGGCGACGATGCGCACACCGGAATTTTCCTGCATGGCCCGGCTGGCGATTAATTGCACTTCATTGTCCAGTTGATTGGTATTTTGTTTCCAAGCGCCAATTCCGATGCCACCGAAATAGCTAATGCCGGTGACCGGCACATGCACAACCCCCGCCACCGATTGACCGTTTTCGATCAGGGCAATATTTACCGTGAACTCACCATTGCGATTGATAAATTCCTTAGTGCCATCCAGAGGATCGATTAACCAGTAGCGTTGCCAAGATTTTCGTAAACTGTAGTCGATTGCATCAGACTCTTCCGACAGGAGTGGAATAGTAGGTGTAAGGCTGCTTAGCCGATCGACTATTAAAAGATGAGCGCGCCGGTCGGCATCGGTAAGCGGGGAATCATCCTGCTTCGTACTGACTTCGATTGCATGCTCGGAATTGTAGACATCAAGAATTTCACTACCGGCTGCGATAGCTATCTCATTCACGGCATTAAGTAATTGCAGATCGAGCATCAGTGAATACATCCTTATGTGAGAATTAAATTTAGTAACTTGCTGCGGCGCCGCGCTGGCACTACTTCGTGTTCCGGCTGTATCATGTTGCATGAGCCACCAGTTCTTGCCAAGGCTTATTTTCAGGAGATAGCAATGCCGCCGTGGCTAGACATCGACACCATCATGTTCGACATGGACGGTACTTTATTGGACCTACACTTCGACAATTATTTTTGGCAGCAGTTAGTTCCAAAGTGCTATAGCGATAAGCATGGCGTGAGCCCGGCTGCCGCGCTCGAAATCATTAATTGCAAAAATGTCGAAGTCAGAGGCACCCTGAATTGGTATTGCCTCGATTACTGGAAGAAGGAATTAGAGCTGGATATAACAGGACTGAAGACGAGCGTTAAACACAAAATAAGGGTACGCCCAAATGTTGAGAGACTATTGCAAAGATTAAAAAGTAGTGAGAAGCGAGTGTTGTTGATCACGAACGCACATCCTTCGAGCTTGCAGATAAAGATGGAGCACACCGGAATCTCGCATTATTTTGATCAGTGCATAAGCTCACATACACTCAAGCTAGCAAAAGAGAATCATGGCTTCTGGGAGTCCCTGCAAAGCTTGGAAAAATATGACCCCGTGAGAACCGTCTTATTTGATGATTCATTACCCGTGCTCAGACAAGCCCGGCTAGAGGGCATCAAGCATCTATTTGGAATCGAAAAACCAGACAGTAAAAAGCCGGCTGTTTTAATCGATGAGTTCCCGATGATTGATGACTTCTCGAAGATCATGCCATTCCAATCGAACGGCAACGCCCTGGTGTAACTTAGAATTGGTTCAACAATGGCAAAGAGCACAGTTACAGAGAAAAATAGCGAACTTCGCCGGCTGCGTCTAGACAAGTGGCTCTGGGCCGCACGCTTTTATAAGACTCGTTCCGTGGCCAAGCAAGCGATAGATAGCGGCAAGGTTTACTGCGAAGGTGGTCGCTGCAAGCCTGGCAAAGAAGTAGAAATTGGCATGGGGATTCGCCTGCGTCAGGGCTTAGACGAGAAGACCGTGACCATCAAAGCGCTGTCGGGGCAACGCCGCGGCGCCCCTGAGGCGCAGCTACTGTATGAGGAAACCGAAGAAAGCGCCCAGGCACGCCTGAAAATGGCAGCCCAGCGTAAAGCCCAGCCCAACCACGGGCCCTCAGCTGGGAAACCAAACAAGAAAGATCGACGCCTCATCCATCGCTTTAAACACATCTAGGACTCTACAATTCTACCGCAGCTCTGCCTTTTGGATTGTTCAGACCTGCCTTCACTTAGAGAATTACCCGCCTCAGCCTGTCTCGGGAGCCAGTCGTCAATGTTGCAGCTTTCCACACCGCAAGTTCCACTGGAAAGTCCCGTTAGCACTGACTAATGATATTTGTCATAATGCCGCTCACCTGAAACGAGTCATCACTCAAGTCGGGGCTAAGGCAATATAAAGCCACTGTGCCGCATAGCAACAGCACAAATGCGGGTAATCAGAGACCTTCCAGGAGATACCTTGAGCAAAGAATTCAATGAGTGCCTGCAACGCTACAAGCTTCCCGAATTTGACGTGGCGTGGGGAGAGATTCATCGAGGAATCGAGAAGGAGAGTCTGCGAGTATCTCCTGATGGCCACATTTCACTCTCAAGCCACCCTCTGGCACTGGGTTCTAGTCTAACAAATCCTTTTATTACCACCGACTTCAGTGAATCTCTGCTGGAATTCATCACACCCGCCTATAGCGATATTGATGAATGCCTGAAGAGAATGGAAGACATACACCGCTTTACGCTACAAAATCTCGAGAATAACGAGATGTTATGGGCCTCGAGCATGCCCTGCCCGCTTGACGCCTGGGAAGACATCCCTATAGCACAATACGGCTCCTCAAATGTCGGCAAACTAAAGACTCTGTACCGCCATGGGCTCAGCAATCGCTATGGCCGACTGATGCAGGTTATCTCCGGTATCCACTACAACTTTTCGATGCCTGAATCGTTCTGGCAACCTTACGCGGACATGTGCGGATTCAAAGGTAAGCTGAAAGATTTCAAGACAGAAAAATATCTGCATCTCATTCGAAATTTTCACCGTTATTCTTGGTTGCTTATCTATCTATTTGGCGCCTCACCCGCAGTCTGTAAGTGCTTTGCAACCGGCCGAGAACACACTCTAGAGCAGCTCGATGACCATACCCTGTATATGCCGGATGCGACCTGCTTGCGAATGGGTGATTTGGGATACAACAGCGAAGCACAGAAGTCACTATTTGTTTGCTACAACGAGCTAGATGCCTATGTGGATTGTTTGCGCGAGGCAATGAATACGCCCTACCCCGAGTACGAAGCTATAGGTCAGAGCATCGATGGCGGGCATCTGCAGCTCAACACGAACCTGCTGCAACTCGAGAACGAATTCTATAGCACCATCAGGCCGAAACGCGTGGTTCAACGTGGTCAGCGGCCATCCGAAGCACTGACCCAAGACGGTATCGAATATATTGAAGTGAGAGCATTAGATCTGAATCCTTATCTTCCCTTTGGAATAGACTCCGAGCAGATTCACTTCCTTGACAGTTTTCTACTGCACTGTTTATTGAGTGAGAGCCCTGAATGCCATAAGCAGGAATTCTTCGAAGTGGCGGACAATCTTGCCAAGGTAGTTGAACACGGCCGCGACCCTGAGCTCTGTCTCAACCTGAAATCAGAACCAAAGAAAATGCGTGCCTGGGGTAATGAGATTTTGGCAGAAGTTGATAATGCCGCTACGATGTTAGATCACATTCATGGCAGCACGAATTATTCCAACAGCTTGACTGCGCAATCTGCCAAGATAGCCGACTCGGATCTCACTCCCTCGGGCAGAATCATGAAAGACATGAAACAAGGCGATTTATCCTTTTTCGAATTCTCCATGCAGCAATCGCGTAAGCACCGTGACGATCTACAAAACAATGGCATGAGTGAGGCCACAGTGAAGATGATGACCGAAACAGCAGCACAATCACACAAAGATCAGGCGGACATAGAGAGCTTAGACACAGTGGGTTTCGACGAATACTTGAAGAATTGGAACGACGCATAGCGGTTCTTGCAGCAAAACGAATATGCTAAACTGCTGCGCAATGAGTAAGGGTTCACGAAATCCAAATAACATTGCCCACAGAATAGAAAAAGATAGAATATTAGGAGCAGTCGATGGCCTTGGCAATACCCAACAATAGAATAATCAATATAGGTGTTTTCCTAGCGACGGTAACCACTATCGGTATCGCGCTGTACCTAGAACACGTGATGCTATTTTCTCCCTGCGGTCTGTGCATTACTCAACGCGTCTTCTTTGTTCTCTGCGGCCTGGCATGTTTGGCATCTGCGATTCACAATCCCGCTGCCGATGGGCAGAAAATCTATGCCTTCGCAGCGGCTGCCATGTGCATCTTTGGAAGTTATTTTGCTGGGAGGCAAATTTGGTTGCAACACCTGCCCGAAGACTTGGTGCCCGCCTGCGGCCCCGGGTTTACTTATATCCGCGACAACTTTCCATTCATGCAGCTGCTAGACTTCTTACTAGTAGGCGACGGCAACTGTGCGGAAGTTCAGTTCCGATTCCTTGGCATTTTCTCGATCGCCGAGATGTCTATCATCGCATTCGCCGGTTTATTTACAGTCTGCCTATACACGGCGTTCCGTAAGCAAGCAAAGACGCTCTAA
>CALKDE010000079.1 GCA_938082955.1 uncultured Pseudomonadales bacterium | reverse complement strand
CATCGACCGAATTCGCTTTACTACGTCACATCCAATTGAATTTTCTAGCGCACTGATCGATGTCTACGGGCAGGTTCCCGAACTGGCAGATCATCTACATCTTCCCGTGCAGAGCGGCTCAGATAGAATCTTGGCTGCTATGAAACGGGGACACACGGCACTCGAATATAAGTCGATCATAAGAAAAATTCGCGCCATTCGGCCAAACATCAGTCTCTCCTCTGATTTTATCGTGGGGTTTCCTGGCGAGACTAACGCCGATTTCGAAGACACTATGAAGCTAATCATCGAAATGGGCTTCGATACTTCCTTCAGTTTTATCTATAGTGCTAGACCGGGAACCCCTGCAGCTGATCTAGTCGACCTAGTGCCTGCACAGGAAAAGAAACACCGACTGGCAACGCTGCAATCCCAGATCGTTCAACAGGCGGGTGCGATCAGTGCCGCCATGGTTGGCAGCGAGCAACGAATCTTGGTCACCGGTCAGTCTAAAAAGCACACTGGAGATCTACAGGGGCGAACCGAAAATAACAGAGTAGTAAACTTCAAGAGTGACGATGCTGCGCTCATTGGCAACTTTACTAACTGCAAAATTACCGATGCATTGCCAAACTCTCTGCTCGGCTACATTTAGCGTCTTGTGATCGATCAATTGCTTGTTATACTAAATTCATCATTCTTATTTCTTTGAGGTAAGCTTCAGCTGCATGACAACACACATCCTCAGTTTGACTCTGCTGCCAGACAACGCTCAGCGACTCTCCAACCTATGCGGGCGCCTGAATGAACACGTACACCAGATAGAGAGCCATCTTTCACTTAGCATTCAACAGCGTGGCAATATTTTTCAAATCTCGGGCAGTGAATCGGCGACCGCTGACGGCAGATATATACTTGAGACTCTGTATCAGGCAACGTCCCAGGGCAGTTTGCTGAGCCCAAATTTAGTGCATCTAGCTCTCCAAGAAAGACTGCCCTCTCAGCCCAGCGAAAGCGAAAACGAGTTCGAGCAGTTATTTATCAAGACACCAAAGTCTTCGGTAAAACCGCGCGGCCAGCATCAGTGTGACTACGTGCGCAGCATCCATCAGCATGATATCAATTTTGGCATCGGCCCGGCAGGTACTGGAAAGACATACCTCGCCGTCGCCTGCGCGGTCGATGCGCTACTCAAAGAAGAAGTAAGTCGCATTCTTCTTGTTCGCCCTGCAGTGGAAGCCGGAGAGAAATTAGGCTTCCTACCCGGAGACCTAGCACAGAAGATCGATCCGTATCTGCGCCCCCTGTATGATGCGCTCTACGAAATGCTTGGATTCGAAAAGGTCTCGAGGCTCATCGAGAAGAATGTCATTGAAGTCGCTCCGCTGGCCTATATGCGCGGTAGAACCCTGAATAATTCATTCATCATTTTGGATGAGAGCCAAAATACGACCTGCTCGCAGATGAAAATGTTTCTAACGCGCATCGGGTTTGGCTCCACTGCTGTCATCACCGGCGACGTTACGCAAATAGATCTCCCTAAGGGGACTCGCTCCGGCTTGATACACGTGAGCAAGGTGCTCGAAGGCATCAACGAAATTGGTTTCACTTATTTCGAGGCAACGGATGTGGTGCGCCATCGTCTCGTGCAAAAAATTGTCGAAGCTTACGATCTATTCGATCGAAGCTCTGTATCCACACTGAACAGCCAAGATTCCCAGCAGGCTAATGAACGCGACAGTTAACATTAGTAATAGCTGTACGGATAAATGGGTGCCCACCATCGAGCAATGTGAAGGCTGGCTCAATTGCGCTTTGCAGGTAGCGGCACAGACCGGCCCTTGCAGCATTAGCTTAAGTTTCGTTGATGCGGCAAGTTCGCAATCTTTAAATAGCAACTATCGAGGCAAAGACAAGCCAACCAATGTCTTGTCCTTCCCTGCCGAATTCCCAAGTGAACTGGCAGAGCAAGTACAGTCCTATCCCTTAGGGGATATCGTGATCTGTGCCGCCGTCGTTGAGGAGGAAGCCCTTGATCAAGGTAAGGAACTGACCGCTCACTGGGCACATCTTACAATACACGGCCTTTTTCACCTCTTAGGGTATCTACACGACCAGCAAAGCAATGCTGAAGAGATGGAAAAGCTGGAAATTAATACACTGGAAAGACTTGGAATCCCTAACCCTTATTTGTTAGTGTGATTACCAAGAGCCAATCCCGTCTTCGATAGATCCAATAGATATTGAAGGTTCGCTCTACAAAGAAAGAGAACGCAGAGAATGACTGACGACGAATCAAGCATCGATCCAAGACCTAAGTCCTGGATCGATAAATTAGCGCAAGTTTTTTCCGACGAGCCTACTGACACCAAAAGCCTTCTCGAACTTGTTCGGAATGCAGAAGCGGACCAAGTCCTCGATGCTGACGCGCTCAGCATCATCGAGGGCGCACTGCAGGTCTCCAGCATGCAGGTGCGTGACATCATGATCCCCAGATCGCAGGTGATCACCGTACCGGCAGACCTCGCCGCTGTTGAGATAATCGAACTCATCACCAAGGCCTCCCATTCTCGGTTTCCGGTTATAGGCGATAATGTAGACAGTGTCTTAGGCATTCTTCTTGCCAAAGACCTGTTGCCACTGGCACTAAATAACGCAGCGGAGAAGTTTCGAATTAAGGATGTCATTCGGCCCGCTACCTTCGTCCCTGAGAGCAAACGCCTGAATGTCCTGCTAAAAGAGTTTCGCGAGACGCGCCAGCACATGGCAATCGTCATCGATGAATACGGTAGTGTCTGCGGCGCGGTAACTATCGAGGATGTTCTAGAGCAAATCGTAGGCGAGATTGAAGACGAATACGATGTAGACGATGACAGCTATATTAAGAAATTCGACGAAGAGAATTATATCGTCAAGGCATTAACCCCGGTCGATGAATTCAACGACTACTTTACCACCGCATTCAGCGACCAAGAATTTACCACCTTTGGCGGCCTCGTACTGCAACAATTCGGGCACATCCCCGAGCGCGGAGAAACCATTACAATCGGTAAATTTTTGATAACCGTACTGAATGCCGACAGTCGGCAAATAAAGTTGATCAAGGTCAAATCTACTAAAGCGCTTGATCAGTAGCAGGCAATTCTGACAAGTTTTTTACTCCCGCCTCTACCTGTTGACAGCGGTCTGCGGTATGCTTGCAGACCTTGCAGCGCCTTAAATAAATCCAGTTAATTCACATAGTTAGAGATCAAATGAGCAGCATCGACCCGCAGTATCCTCCACAGGCAGTTGAAGCCGAAGCTCAAGCCTATTGGCAAGAACACGAAAGCTTTACAGTCAGCGAAGACACGTCCCTAGAAAAATTTTATTGCCTGTGTATGTTCCCTTATCCAAGTGGGCATCTACACATGGGGCATGTGCGGAATTACTCCATTGGCGATGCAATATCACGCTACCAGCGCATGCTTGGCAAGAATGTCTTACAGCCAATGGGATGGGATGCCTTCGGACTCCCTGCCGAAAATGCTGCTATTGCGAATGAAGTGCCACCGGCAAAATGGACTTATAGCAACATCGACTATATGCGTGAGCAGTTGCAACGACTTGGCTATGCCTACGACTGGAGTCGAGAAATTGCGACCTGCCACCCTGACTATTACCGCTGGGAACAATGGTTCTTCACCCGCCTCTTCAAGAAGGGACTGGTTTACAAGAAGTCATCTGAAGTAAATTGGGACCCAGTAGATCAGACCGTGCTCGCTAATGAGCAAGTAGTGGACGGACGCGGCTGGCGCTCAGGCGCGGTTGTTGAACGTCGCAAGATTCCACAGTGGTTTATCAAGATAACCGACTTCGCTCAGGAGCTTTTGGATGATCTCGGCGACTTGGATGGCTGGCCCGAAAAAGTTCGCACCATGCAGGCGAACTGGATCGGCCGCTCAGAGGGCGTCGAGCTGGATTTTACAGTTGCAAACGAAAACGACGAATCGCTAAAAAAACTTAGTGTCTACACCACAAGACCAGACACCTTAATGGGGGTTACCTATGTGGCGCTCGCCGTGCAGCACCCGCTTGCGAGCAAAGCCGCTGAATCAAATTCAATCGTTGCCCAATACATCGAACAGCAGGGCAATACCAAAGTCGCCGAAGCAGAAATGGCGACCATGGAGAAGACTGGAATAGATACTGGCCTAAAGGCCATTCATCCTATTAGCGGCGAAGAACTACCGATCTTTTTAGCCAACTTCGTGCTGATGAGCTATGGATCTGGTGCCGTAATGGCGGTACCCGCACACGATCAGCGCGACTGGGAATTCGCGAAGAAATATCAACTTCCTATTCAACAAGTAATACAGCCAAGCAGCAGCGAGGAAATTTGTGATTTAGACACCGAAGCCTTCACAGCGAAAGGAAAGCTTGTAAATTCTGGTGATTTTGATGGCCTAGATTTCGAGGCAGCGTTCGTCGCCATAGAGAGTCACCTAAGTGAACGCAAGCAAGGGCATAAAAAGGTCAATTTTCGCCTACGTGACTGGGGTGTATCCCGTCAGCGCTATTGGGGTGCCCCAATCCCCATTATCAACTGTGAAAACTGCGGCTCTGTGGCGGTACCCGATGAAGATCTGCCAGTCATTCTGCCTACCGATGTGGAGATAGATGCGAGCGGCTCGCCTTTAGGTAAGCTAAAAGATTTCGTAGATGTGGATTGTCCGCTGTGTAAATCGAAGGCAAAGCGCGAGACTGATACCTTTGATACGTTCATGGAGTCCTCTTGGTATTACGCGCGCTACGCCAGCCGCGATCAGGATGAAAGCATGCTCGATGAGCGCGCAGACTACTGGCTTCCGGTAGATCAGTACATCGGTGGCATCGAGCACGCCATCTTGCATCTGTTGTACGCACGTTTCTTTCATAAACTTATGCGTAACGAAGGGCTGGTGAGTTCCGATGAGCCATTTAAGCATCTACTAACCCAAGGCATGGTACTCAAAGAC
>CALKDE010000078.1 GCA_938082955.1 uncultured Pseudomonadales bacterium | reverse complement strand
CAATTACTCACTCAAATCCACCGGGACAATTGCCTCGACTAGCAGTTCTAGTTAAGATGCGATCATTCAACAGGTGGCGCGAGCTGCCTTTTTTAGTTTTTGGCTTTGCGAATTCACCATTATCAGCAAACTTGGTTAATGAATCTGAGCGCGAAAACGACCAATACTCCATAAGCAGATACAATCGATGAGTGTAAAACATTTTCTTACCCTGCAGGACTTCAGTAGCGATGAATTGAATCATATTATCCAACGTGCCGGCGAACTGAAGAAAGATCCAGAATTAGCAGTCACGCAGCCGAGGAAGACGCTAGGGCTGATTTTCGAAAAAGCGTCGACAAGAACCAGGCTCGCCTTCGAAGTTGCCATGAATCAACTCGACGGTAGTGCTGTGTTTCTAGCAAATGCAGACTCACAACTTGGTAGAGGCGAACCTATTGAAGATAGCGCCCGCGTACTTGCTGGTATGGTGGATTGCGTTGCCATACGCACCTTTGAGCATGAGAAACTCATGCGCTTTGCTGAATACTCCTCCGTGCCTGTCATCAACGCTCTTACCGATGACTTTCACCCGTGCCAGTTGCTCGCCGACGTGCAGACCTTTGTCGAAAACCGCGGGAGCATAGCCGGCAAGACAGTAGCGTGGATAGGTGATGGCAATAACATGTGCCACTCCTACATCAATGCCGCCGACAAGTTCGATTTTCAACTTAACATTGCCAGCCCTGAAGGCTTCGAGCCGAACGCCGAATTGGTCAACACGCACAAAAAACGTATCCAGCTTGGTCGAGACCCAAAGGCGGCGGCGCTTGGCGCCGATTTAGTTGTCACCGATGTTTGGGCCTCCATGGGCCAAGAAGAGGAACAGAAGCAGCGGCTTACGAATTTCACCGGTTTTCAAGTAGATGCCCAGCTTATGGCTTTAGCGAATTCGGACGCGCTCTTCATGCACTGCCTTCCCGCGCATCGCGGCAAAGAAGTGAGCGCCTCAATTCTCGATGCGAAACACAGCGTAGTGTGGGATGAGGCAGCGAACCGCATGCATTCACAGAAAGCGCTTATCGAGTTCCTTCTTTCTCAGTGATCTAGCAGATTGTCATCGAATTACGCACTACTATATGTAGTGGTGCAAAATATTAAGACAATCGCCTGATTTAGCACGAGTTTTAATCTTTTTTAGCACTTTTTTGAGCCGCTAGCTCAGCCTGCGATTGCTTTCCAGCTCATCCTTGTTTTTCCCAATAACAACAACAGCCTACTCACAATTTACCCACACATTACCCACACATTACCCACACAGAAAATACTTGCATTAGCCTGCCAAGCGCATTATCTTGTATGTTGGATTTATAGATTGTCTACATATTGTATTGGTTGAGCAAAAATCAAGAGCCTGCATCTCTTAGAGATACTAATAAGAATTATTGCAATACTGGGTGGTTAGCGATGTTTTACCTCCTAATAATAATAGAAGCACTTGATCGCAAAGGACTTTTTAGTTCTATTTCCGGGCTTATTTTTTGAGTTCTCAAAAAAATTCAAAATATAATTAAAGTCCTGCCGCAAAAACACAATATATAGTGTATGGCTTACCGATTTTCGGTCACGAAATCTGTTTATATCGATTTCGCTGCCAAATCTGGCCAGACGAGTTCTATTTCGCTGCACTTTTAAGGTGGCGGGATCTGAGCAGAAGGTTTTAACCCCTATCTGGGTTTTAACCAAAGGCGCATAGCTAGTTTGAGCCAACAACAAGACAGTTACTTAAGACTATTTAGCAGTAGACAGCAAATTCGGAGCCAATAATGCAGACAGATGTACAAACAGCAGTTAATCCTGCCTCCCCCGCCACCTCAGCAAGCAACGAAACAGCAACTCTTTCAGCAACAGCCCCCGGACAGCTGCGCGTTATTAAACGTAACGGCGCCGTGGTTAGCTACTCTGAATCCAAGATCTCGGTTGCTATTACCAAGGCCTATTTGGCCGTTGAAGGTGGGAACGCTGCCGCGTCTTCGCGCATCCACGAATCGGTCCAGCAGTTAGGCCTGCAGATTACTGGAATTTTCCGTCGCCGCATGCCTTCCGGTGGCACGATTCATATTGAAGACATTCAGGATCAGGTTGAGCTCGCTCTAATGCGCACTGGTGAGCATAAGATCGCACGAAGTTATGTTATCTATCGCGCTGAACACGCGCGCATTCGCGATCAGAAGACCGAAGAAGAGAAACCCAGCCCGGGCGCAATAATCATCACTTTAGACAATGGCGAAAAAGGCCCGTTAGACACACAGCGTCTCCGGACTGTCATTACCGAAGCCTGCGAAGGGCTCGAAGATGTCTCTGCCAATGCAATTTACGAAGAGACTCTCAAAAATTTATACCCTGGCGTGAAAATGGAAGACGTTCGCACCTCACTCGTAATGACTGCTCGCACCATGGTTGAAAAGGACCCGAACTACTCTTTTGTTACCGCCAGACTGCTAATGGACACGATCCGTGCCGAGGCTCTTGGCTTTCTAGGTATCGCAGAATCAGCCACTCAATCAGAGATGCACTACCGCTACGCTGCAACCCTGAAGCCCTATATAGAGAAAGGCGTAGAGCTTGGCTTAGTCTCACCTCATCTTTTGGAGTATGACCTAGGCATTCTTGGTGAGGCTCTCCAGGCAGATCGTGATATGCAATTCACCTATCTCGGCTTACAAACACTTTACGACCGCTACTTCATTCACAGCAATGACACGCGCTTTGAGCTACCACAAGTATTCTTTATGCGCGTAGCGATGGGCCTGGCGAGCAATGAAGAGAATCGCGAAGAGCGCGCGATAGAGTTTTACAACCTACTTTCCAGCTTTGATTATATGGTCTCGACTCCACAGCTATTTAATTCAGGCACGTTGCGCCCGCAGCTCTCTTCGTGCTTCCTAACTACGGTGCCAGATGATCTACACGGCATTTACTCGGCGATCAGAGACAATGCCATGCTATCCAAATGGGCTGGCGGGCTAGGTAACGATTGGACACCTGTGCGCGCGCTAGGTGCCCACATCAAGGGCACTAACGGTAAGTCACAGGGCATCGTTCCTTTTCTAAAGGTCGTTAACGACACTGCCGTAGCGGTAAATCAGGGCGGCAAGCGCAAGGGTGCCGTATGCGCATACTTAGAAACTTGGCACCTTGATATCGAGGAATTTCTTGAGCTACGTAAGAACACCGGTGATGAAAGACGTCGCGCTCATGACATGAACACAGCAAACTGGATACCTGATTTATTCATGAAGCGGGTATTCAACGATCAGGATTGGACACTTTTCTCACCGAATAATGTTCCCGATTTGCACGACCTTCACGGCAGGGCATTTGAAGAAGCCTACGTTGAATATGAGCGCAAGGCGATGGCTGGTGAAGTTGAAGTCTACAAAACGATTAAGGCTAGCGACTTATGGCGAAAGATGATTTCAATGTTATTCGAGACCGGACACCCTTGGATCACTTTTAAAGATACCTGTAACGTGCGCTCTCCGCAGCAGCACATCGGCACGATTCATTCCTCGAATCTTTGCACAGAGATTACTCTGAATACGAACAAGGAAGAGATCGCCGTTTGTAATCTCGGTTCAGTGAACTTAATGAACCATGTTACTGAAACTGGGTTAGATCAGGAGAAATTGAAGTCGACAATTAAGACAGCGGTACGCATGCTGGATAACGTCATCGACATCAATTATTACTCTGTACCGCAGGCGAAGAACTCGAACCTGAAGCACAGACCAATCGGCATGGGCATCATGGGCTTTCAAGATGCCTTGTACATGCAACGCATCCCCTACTCCTCCGATCAGGCTGTAGAGTTTGCAGATATTTCTATGGAGATAATCAGCTATCACGCTATTCAGGCGTCTACCGACCTCGCCGAAGAACGCGGCCGTTATGAATCTTATGAGGGCTCTCTTTGGGATCAGGGCAAACTACCAATCGACTCTCTCAAGATTCTTCAAGAAGAACGTGGCGAAGAATATCTAGACGTCAACATGGAGCAACGTCTCGACTGGGATAGCCTACGAGCACGCATCCAACAAACAGGGATGCGTAATTCGAATGTATTGGCAATTGCACCGACCGCCACGATCGCAAACATC
>CALKDE010000077.1 GCA_938082955.1 uncultured Pseudomonadales bacterium | reverse complement strand
CCAACGCTCAAAAGACTACAGCAAGATCAAAGACCAGTTTCGTCCTGCGCACGCCGACTTCACCTACTGGGAGAAGTATGGAATTCGCGACTACCGAGGCGGTGGACGCGCATCGGCGCGGGAAACTGCAATGCGGGTGGCCGCCGGCGCTATCGCAAAGAAATACCTGCTCGAGACCTGCGGTACTTTGATCCGCGGCTATCTCAGTCAGCTGGGACCGATAGCCATCGATTCAGTGGACTATGACGAAGTAGAGAATAACCCATTCTTCTGTCCGGATGCCTCGAAGGTAGTGGAGATGGAAGAATATATGGCCGCTTTGAGCAAAGAAGGTAACTCGATAGGCGCTAGGATCAATGTCTGCGCTATGAATATGCCTGCAGGGCTAGGCGAACCTATATTCGATCGCTTGGATGCGGATATCGCTAAGGCGTTGATGAGCATCAATGCCGTTAAGGGTGTTGAGATTGGTGCGGGTTTCGAATCCGTCACGCAAAAGGGTAGCGAGCATCGCGACGAGATTACGCCAGAGGGTTTCGAAGGCAATAACGCAGGAGGCGTGCTAGGCGGTATATCGAGCGGTCAGGATATCGTCGCCAGCATAGCACTGAAACCCACATCTAGCATTCGTCTGCCGGGCAAGTCGATCAATAGTAAAGGTGAGGCCGATGAGGTAATAACCACAGGCCGGCATGATCCCTGCGTCGGCATTCGTGCCACGCCAATCGCCGAAGCAATGCTTGCCTTGGTGTTAATGGATCATTTGTTGCGAGACCGCGGCCAGAATGGCAAGGCGCGCACGACTAGCAATACAGTAATCTAGAGTAGGAACCCCTTCTGATCGACTTATATAAATTCACATATAAATATATTTAGATCAGATAGTTAAATAATTTAATTAATCTAAAATATGGAAACTGTTAAGTCAGTATTGGTGAGCATAATGAGCAGTAAAACGTTATACGACAAGATCTGGGACACCCATCTAGTATCAGAAAGAGAAGATGGTACAGCCCTGATTTATATCGATCGTCATCTGATTCATGAAGTAACTTCGCCGCAGGCTTTTGAAGGCTTACGCCTAGCTGGGCGCTTGCCATGGCGCGCCGATGCGAATTTCGCGACTCCTGATCACAATATACCCACTACCACCGAAGAGCGGAAGCAGGGCTTAGAGGGCATCAAGGACCCTGTTTCCAAGATACAGGTTCGCACACTAGACGATAACTGTGCTGAATTCGGTATCTTTGAACTCAAGATGACCGATGCTCGGCAAGGCATAGTGCACGTTGTTGGTCCAGAGCAGGGCGCGACGCTGCCTGGCATGACCATTGTCTGTGGCGATTCGCATACCTCTACTCACGGGGCTCTGGGCGCCTTGGCACATGGCATCGGCACTTCTGAGGTAGAGCACGTTCTCGCCACTCAGTGCCTGATGCAAAAGAAGGCCAAGAACATGCTAGTGCGTGTAGATGGTCAGTTAAAGCCCGGATGCACGGCGAAAGATATCGTGTTGGCGGTAATCGGTAAGATTGGCACGGCCGGTGGTACGGGCTTTACCATTGAATTTGGTGGAGAAGCGATTCAAGCGCTATCTGTAGAGGGGCGTATGACCGTTTGCAACATGGCAATCGAGGCTGGAGCACGAGCAGGTCTAATCGCTGTTGACGAGACGACGCTGGATTACATCAAGGGCAGACCCTTCGCTCCAAGTGGCGATTTATGGAAGCGGGCGGTTGAATCTTGGCGCGGGCTGGTAAGTGACGCCGGCGCCACGTTTGACGAGGTCGTTGTCTTAAAGGCGGTAGACATAGAACCGCAGGTAACTTGGGGTACTTCGCCTGAGATGGTGGCTCCGATTACAGGTAAGGTGCCCGACCCGGAGCAGGAAGCGGATGAGACAAAGCGCGGAAATATCCAGCAGGCCCTAGAATATATGGGCCTACAGGGTGGAACAGCGATCAAGGATATCAAGCTGGACTGCATATTCATCGGTTCATGCACAAATTCGCGTATCGAAGACCTGCGCGCAGCGGCAAATGTAGTTAAAGGCAAGAAAGTCGCTAACAGCGTTGAGGTAGCCATGGTCGTTCCAGGCTCGGGCTTGGTAAAGAAGCAGGCTGAAGCTGAGGGATTGGATCGGATATTCATCGAGGCAGGACTGGAGTGGCGTGAGCCGGGCTGTTCAATGTGTCTGGCGATGAATGCAGACCAGTTAGGCGAGGGAAAGCACTGTGCATCTACCTCTAATCGTAATTTCGAAGGACGGCAGGGGTTCGGCGGGCGCACACACCTCGTCAGCCCGGCAATGGCGGCGGCAGCTGCTATCGCAGGTCACTTCGTTGATATAAGAGAGTTAGGTTAAAACCTGCTAAAACAGAAAGTTAAGAGAAAAACATGAACAAATTTATAGTAGAGAAGGGCGTGGTGTTACCACTGAATCGTGCAAACGTAGATACAGATTTCATCATCCCTAAGCAGTTCCTGAAATCCATCAAGCGGACTGGCTTTGGTGTAAACCTATTCGATGAGCATCGCTATCTTGATAAGGGATTGCCGGACACTGATAACAGCCACCGGCCAATAAACCCGGACTTTGTGCTCAATCAGCCACGTTATAAGGACGCCAAAGTTTTGCTTGCTAAGGATAACTTTGGCTGTGGTTCAAGCCGCGAACACGCTCCTTGGGCGCTGGATGACTATGGCTTTCGTGCGATTTTGGCGCCAAGTTATGCCGACATCTTTTTTAACAACTGCTTCAAGAACGGGCTGCTCCCTATCGTTCTAGATAAGGCCACTATTTCAGCTTTATTTACAGAAGTTGAGGCAAACCAGGGCTACCAGTTAGAGGTGGACCTGGAGCAACAAATGATCATCAAGCCCGATGGCTCTGCAATTGAATTCTCTGTGGATGCGTTTCGTAAGAACTGCTTGCTGAATGGTCTGGACGATATCGGGCTTACGTTGGAAGAATCAGAAACCATACGTAACTTTGAGGAAAGCTGGCGCAGCAGTGCACCTTGGTATTTCACGACGTCCAATACGACTACCACTTAAGCTTCCTATTTAAGCAAGTAGCTCAAGGCTGTGGCAGTATTGGTTAGCCTCCCATGCGCGAAATTATTAAGAATTTCAAGAATTTCAAGAATTTAGAGAAAAAGTATGACTAACTACAATGTAGCAGTGGTAGGTGCGACGGGCGCGGTAGGGGAAACTCTGTTGAGCATCCTAGAGCAGCGCAATTTCCCAGTAGATCAAATATTCGCCTTAGCCAGTGAGCGCTCAGCCGGGAATACAGTGATGTTCAACGGTAAACCACTCATGGTGACTGATTTAGCCGAGTTCGATTTCAGTCAGGCCCAAATTGGGCTGTTCTCCGCTGG
>CALKDE010000076.1 GCA_938082955.1 uncultured Pseudomonadales bacterium | reverse complement strand
CATGGGGACTTTGTGAGCGTTCTTGGCCAGCGGCCTAGCACCTGCAATAGCCATCTGGCCCGCCATGGTGACTACATCGGCGCTTAGTTGGCGGCCTACTAGGTAGCTTTCAACCGCAGTAAGTTTCCAAGGCACAGTGGCGACTCCGCCCAAGACTATGCTCGCAGACTCGATAATCTCGCCGTTCATAGTTAGCACCGCAGCCACACTCACCTCAGCGTGGGTCCAAGCTTCGCGGTCCATGATTTTATGGTAGTGGCTTACGCTGTTCGCGGCAGGTGTGGGCAAGCTAACCCCTACTAGCAATTCGCCAGAGGCTAAGGAGTTTTCCCGCGCTGGATCTTTGCTTGGCATGACAAAGAAGTCATTGGCATTAACGGTCCGCTCGCCATCTGGACCCGCCACGATGAAGCTCGCACCAAGGGCAGCCAACGCAGGCGCCAGATCGGAAGGATGGACGATGTAACTTGGACCACCACCATATATCGCATGTTGTTGGTTTTCGCCGGTCACTGAAAAACATTCATCACCACCGGCCTTGTAACAATTAAAACCATTGCGGTAGTACCAACACCAAGGGCGTTGAGTGACATTGCCTGATAGAGTTGCCACGTTACGAATCTGTGGTGTCCCAACGCTGGCCGCAGCCTGTGTCAACACATCGTTGAGACCGCTGTTGCTCAATTCGTCGAGTGTGATTAGGCCACCAATTCTAGTTATGCCACTGGCGCTGCTAATTTCTTTCGCACCATCTACGTTACGTAGGTTAATGACAACATCACTCGTGTCGGTGCCGTCTTTGAGTTGCTGTAAAAGATCGGTGCCTCCGCCGGAGAAAGCGACGGACTGACCGTTGCTGCTAGCCTGTGTGGCTGCGCTAACCGCCTCGTCGATAGAACTCACATTGATATTAGTAAAAGCCTTCATGCCATGGCCTCCAGTATCTTATCGCGCGAGATAGGCAGCGAAGTCATACGCACACCGATGGCATTGCTGATGGCATTAGCCATGGCCGCTGGAGCAAGAATAATGCCTGCCTCGCCTGCCGTTTTAGCGCCGAAGGGGCCATAGCCGTCATCAACTTCGATGAAGGTGACATCGATTTCCGGGATATCTAGATGGGTTAGATGTCGCGCACGGTAGTAGCCGGTGGTTAATGGCTGGCCGCTAGCCGGGTCATACAACAAGTCCTCGTGTAACGCCTGGCCGATGCCTTGAAGAGTCGCCCCGCGGATCTGATCGCGAGCGGTAGTCGGGTTAATAATGCGGCCTGACTCGTGCACCGTTGTGTATTTTACGATTCGCGTGGTGCCAATGCGAGTGTCCACCTCCACCTCCACAAAGTGGGCGCCGAAGCACTGTCGGGTCTTGCCGTCGGTGCTGGGGTTGGGCGTGGCGGAGGCGATTAATACATCACTGCCGGTGGGCATGCCGCTATCGGCGATCTGTTGGTTAAGGTCTTTAGCAGCTTGCATCACGGCATAGCCGGTTTGAATAGTGGTGCGACTCCCGGACTCACCTACTGAATAGGGGCAGCGGTCGGTATCACCAGCCACAACCTCTACTTGGTCGAGCGGGACGCCAAGTTCTTCGGCGGCGATCATGCCCATGGTGGTCTTAGCACCGGGACCAATGTCGGTAACGCCGACGAACAAAGTATATTGCCGCTGGGCGTCAACTCGCACGATGGCGCTGCTGGTCCCAACACCGGCGCGGAACATCATGAAAGAGAAGCCGGAGCCGCGCTTGATGGGTCCTTCGTCAGAGCCGGGGGTGGTTTTCCTGCGCGAAGCCCAGTCGAACTGTTGCGCACCTGTGGTGATGACTTCGTCTAGGGAATAATTGGTAAATGGCTGATCGTCGGTAGGTCTGCGCATGTTTTTTAGAGTGAACTCCACCGGGTCTACACCAAGCTTATAGGCCACCTCGTCCATCATAGACTCCACACCATAGAAGCCATGTGGTTCAGATGGCGCACGGAAGTTACCGGAGGTAGTCCGGTTGGTATAGACAGGAGAGATGCTGCGCAGTCTATTCGGACAGGCATAGACATCCATGCCACTTATGCCGCCGGAGTTCTTGCGGTATGGACCCATGCCACTATAGCCGCGCATCTGAATGGCGGTGACGGTGCCGTCGTTCTTCGCACCGATCTTGTAATACTGCACTGTAGGCCAGCGGCCGTGTACGCCAAGCCAATCGTCGCGCCTTGAAAACTCCAGCATCACTGGCGCACCGGCTTGCTTGGAAAGAGTTGCGGCAACTAGGTCCGCATCCTGGTTCTGATTCTTGTTACCGAAGCCGCCACCCATGTAGTTGCAGATGATGCGCACCTGATGGTCTTGCAGACCAAGGTCGCGGGCGGTGTCGTGGCGACAATTAGAGATGCCCTGAGTTGGCGAGTATAGCGTGAGTTTATCTGCCTCCCAATGCGCTAAGGCGGCGCGGGGCTCCATCTGAGCGTTATGGATAAAGCTTGTCTCATAACGTTCTTCAAATATTTGGTCGGCCTCGGCAAAGCCTGCCTCAACATCGCCTAAGTTCGACACCATAGGCTCGAAGTTATTGCGGAAGTCGGGGCACAGATTACCATCGGGCCATACCTGCGGCGCGCCCGGCTCCAAGGCTGCTTCGGGCTCTAATACGAAGGGCAACTCTTCGTAGTCTACTTTGATGAGCGCCAGCGCCTGTTCGGCGGTGTGTCTATCGATAGCGGCAACTGCCGCGACAGAATCGCCGACGAAGCGCAGCGGGTTGTTGAATATATAACGCCGATGCAGCGTGGCGTCCTTGGTCGGGTCGTTGTACTGACGGCCACCAGAGACGGATCCTGCGCCCCACACTACGGACGCGTTGTCGCCGGTGATAACCGCTCGCACGCCAGGCAACGCCTCGGCGGCCGAGGTATCGATTGAGCGAATGCGGGCATGGGGATGGGGGCTTCTCAGTATCTGTGCATAGAGCATGCCGGGGAGTTTGAAGTCGCGGCTGTATTTGGCTTCACCGGTAACCCTCTCTACCGCGTCTACGCGGGCGGTGGCGTTGCCGATGGTGTTTAGCGGATCCAGACCGATGTGAATAGCTTCGCTCATACGGCACTCCCGCTACGTTCGCCGGCCATGACTACGGCCTCGACGATGGCATTGTAATTGGAGCAGCGGCAGAGGTTGCCCACCAAGGCCTGCTTAACCTCGTCGGCATTGGGCGTCGCGTTGTTGCTAAGTAAGGCGGTAGCGGTCATGAGTTGACCAGGAGTGCAGAAGCCGCATTGGGGGCCGTTGTTCTCGACAAAAGCTTGTTGCACTGGCGAGAGTTGACCACCACTTGCAAGTCCTTCCACTGTAGTTACTTGCGTGCCATCAGCCCACACCGCTAACTGACTGCAGGAATACACGGGCTTGCCATTCATAATCACAGTGCAAGCACCGCACTCGCTGCGGTCGCAGCCGATCTTGGTGCCGGTGAGGTCGAGTTGATCGCGCAATACTTCAACCAGGGTCCAACGATCTTCCACATCCACCGAATGGCGGCTGCCGTTGACTGTTAGTTGGATGCGAGTCTTAGCAGCTGTGCTCTCAATGTCTGATTGTGCCTGCGCGGTGGAGATGCCGAGTACCGGCACAGCACTGGCGAGCGCCGCGGTGGTGCCGGCGCTCTCAAGGAATTCACGTCGTGATCGTTGCTTCGGGTTGAGGCTAGTATCGGCTTTGTTTTTATCACCCATGGACTCTCTCCTGTGGCTATGGCAGCGGCTGTCTTTTATTTCAAAACTTCTTTTTATGCTCGCTTTATGTGCGCTACTCACATAACAGCTGCACCAAGACTATAGCTTTGGGGCCGAGGGCTCGCAACTAAAAAGCCATGCGGCAACAGGAATTTTTCCCACCCCTGAGCTACAAGCTGCTCCTATTCAGCAGAAATGAAACGTAAAAGTAGAGCACTGTAAGAAGATCAGGGCTAGTCATTCAAAGATATCCGCGGACTCGATCATCTTCACTCAGAGCCCCGAGCATCACTTAAAGGCAGCGGCAATGGCGTGCTAAGTAAGAGCCCTACGCAAATCGTCATAGAAGCCAACGGCGTGGCACGCCAGGATTAAAGGAGACGGAACGCCTCAAATTCGAACCGCAGCGTCACCTCGTCACCAACTAGGTTATCTGCCACACCGTAGTCCATGCCCCACTGGCTGCGGGTGATCATAGTATGGGCGGAGATACCAAGCGTCTCGCGCCGGTGTCCAAATGGATACTTTGCTTGCTTATTGATTGTCACTTCCAGAACGACTGGATGGGTTTGGCCCAGAAGAGTCAGATTGCCGGCCAGTGTTCCAGGCACAGCATCATTGCCTGGAACATAGTCGGTGGCCTCAAAGACAATCACCGGATTGCGCCTGGTATTCAGGAAGTCTCTGCCGCGCAGATGGTTGTCACGAGCAATGAGATTGGTGAAGATACTGCCTGCCTGAATCTCGACACGCCCTGCAGTAAATTCCCGAGCATCAGGGTCATAATGGAAACTTCCCGACCCCTCAAGGAATAGGCCGAGTTGCTTCTGATAGCCAACATGGCCAGCTTCAAAGGCAATTGAGAAATGTTCGGAATCTATTTCCCAATCCGCCGGCTGCGACTGAGCCAATCCGGCAACCAGCAGCAAGGGGGTCAACAGGGCCAAACTTAACTGGACTGGGCTTGAGTAGAATTTCTGCATGGAGTCTCCTCATCATTTGCAATCAACGTTGTTTACTACGGCTGTCCGCTGATCAATTTAGCATAGTGCTATACCGTCACTGGATAAAGTACGATAGAAAGAGTCTACTGGTTTTCCAGCGTATTCAAACCGTATCTGGCAGGGCTAATAGATCCGTGTGCCCTACTTCGCAGGTGCCGGTTCTCAAGTGTGCTTTTCTGAACCGAATCCAGCCTAGAAGATCAGGCACAGCCAGCGGCGAACCTTGTGCTACCGCATCACCTATCCCACTGATTAGTGCATCCACCAACTGGTTGTCGGCCCCGTCCAGCATCCAGGGACTATTGGCGGAAAACACCTTGAAGCCTAAACTGCTAAACATTCGTTCCATATAGAGGCCAGCATCCGGCCCCAGCGCTACACCGAAACCCTTATTGCTGCGCTGATCGCGATTGAAAGCGTCAAGCACCACTTGGTCCAAAGGGTGAGTCGGCGTCCAACGAGTAATGCCATCGTAGTTCAGTGCCGCGTAGAGGCCAACCGGCTTTTGCTGACAGCGGCTTTGTAACGCGGCAGCTAGGGTGTCGATAAAATCGGCAGAAACTAGGTCCAATAGCGCCGAGGCAGTAATGAGGTCAGCACCTTCCAGTGGCAATGCGGGAACGTCGGTAAGGTCGAGCTCATAGGTTTGTAGCCGGTGCGAAGCACCATGGCGAGACGTGGCTTCTGCAAGCAACCCTGCATCTTGATCCAGCAGACGCCAGGACAGCGACTTTTGATCAGGTTCGACGGCGGTGGAGAAGGCACGCAGAGTAGAACCGGTGCCGGCACCAAGGTCCACAACGCTCAGTTCTGCTGTTTGCTCCCTAGCGCTTTCCAGCCAAAGTATTGCCTGTTGCAGCAATTTATCATTGCGCGCGCGCCGGTCCGCCGCTTCGCGCAAGTCCAGCCAGTCGATGCTGAAACCAGTCATGAATTACTAACCTCTTTGAGCTTTCGGGCAACAACGGTTGCCGTGTCAGACCAGGTAGGCAATGTCGCTGCCGCTTGCCTAGCACCGGCTTGCAGGCGCCGACGTAATGCCTCGCTGGTCAATATCTGCCGCAGCGCTTCTGTCAATGCCTGGGTATCGTCCGGAGCCACCAGCAGGCCAGCCGTTTCAGGCACCACGTCCGGCACGGCACCCGAGCGTGCCGCGAGCACCGGCAACCCGGCCGCCAGGGCTTCGGCGAACACCATGCCATAGCCCTCGAAGCGTGAAGGCAAGACAAACACATCGGCCTGTTGATATTCAACTTGCGTATCCTCTACCGCGCCAGCGAATTCGACCCGCTGCGACAAGCCCAGCGCGTTTACCCGTTCCTGCAAACTCGAGGCCCAGGCCGGGTCGAAGTCCTGGCCACCTACAAAGCGTGCCTGCCAGTGCAGGGATTTAAGCGGGGAAAGCGCATCGATAAGTACATCGTGCGCCTTGCGTCGGGTCAATGATGCCACGGTTAGCAATCGAATCGGATCACCGTCGCAGGGCGCGAAGGGAGTCCAGTCGGTGCCCGGGAGCGCTACGATTATGCTTTCCGCTGGCACCGCAAACTGGTCGATGAGGATCTGCCGGGTATGCCCGCTAGTCACCACCGTAGCTCGCGCACAACTCAACGCGCGTTGCTCCGAGACCTGCAAGACCTGCCTCTCCCGCTCGTCGAGCCCAGTTTCCAGCGCCAACGGGTGGTGGCATAGCGCAACCAGTCGCAGTCGCTTTGCCTCTGCAGCTGCCACCTCATCCAGAACCCCGAAGGCCAGCCCATCAATCACGACAATTGCCTGATCCGGTATAGCCGCCAATATCTGCTGAACGCTCGCTAGAATCTGTTGATTCGGCACGCTAGAGCAGTGCGGCAGCGCTACGGTTTCCACCCTGACGCCCATGCTGCGTAGTTCTTCAATCAAACGGCGATCGTAATGATAGCCGCCGGTTGGGGTGTCGAGATCACCTGGGTATGCGAAATAGATCATTTAAAGGGGACGGAGGGATTTATTTTTAACCAATTTAGCACAAGGCCGACCGCGGTGCGAAAACCCTATCTTGTGACCTGTTCGGCTCTCAATCTGAGAAATAAATTCCTCGCAACCCAGTGGCATCGAAAAGTGGACTGCCTTGCCAATCGCCTGGCAATCTTCAGGAGACAGGGCTTCACTAAAAAGCTTTTGATAATTCAAACATCTTTGTTGTTGATTTTGACCAAGAGCCAGATAGGATTGATGGACTGAGATTAGCGAATCCGGGTCTCCCCCAAGCGTTACAGTGGTGGCTTGTCCATGCATATTCTTCAGGTCGGTTTACTATGTGAGCCGCCACTGGATTAAGTTCAATATAGCGATAGCATTTCAGCAGATAGCCTTCAGTGTCAATTGCACTGGCCTTATGCCGCCCTTCCCAGAGTGTTCCAGTGCGAGCATATTTCTTATTAATGTATTGTGCATAGCGACTGCATACCACTTTCATGAAATTGGAAATACTGTCTACACAGTCAGGCGTAATTAATAAATGAACATGGTTTGTCATTAAGCAATAGGCATGGAGACAACTGCCATAACGAGGCAGTACCTCGTCCATGTACCTTATGTAAACACGGTAGTTTTCCTCCTCAAAGAAACAAGCCTCTCGGTTATTGCCTCGTTGCACAATATGGTAGGCGTACCCGGGTATATACATCCTGGCTCGGCGTGGCACTGTATTTCCTTATGCGGTCTTGATGGAGGGAGAGTAAAAGTCTAGATGATTTTGATTGCAAAGGCGCAAAACTGATCAAAAATAAATCCCTCCGTCCCCTTTGGTTTGGTATTGTTGTCTTATGCCAGACACTTTGAATGCCGATGCTCAACAACCAATTGATGAATTACTTAGGCGCGAGCTCACTCGCCTTGGATGGTTGGGCGTGGCTGGATTCGCAGGCGGGTGCTTTCTTTTAAAGCTGACTTGGGGGTGGCAAAGCGCACTGCAATGGTTGGTGCAAGCGGGACTGGTTTGGGCTTTTCTGTGTTATCAGACTAAGCAACGCCTGCCTCTTAATCGGGCAGACCCGAAAGCACCACTCTATAAAGACCTTGGCTGGGCAAACCGGGTCACCTTGCTGCGTGCCTGGTTGATCGCTGCCGTGGCGGGTTTCCTGTTTCAACCCTGGCCCGAAGGACCTGCGCTGGCCTGGTTGCCAGGCATGCTGTATTTGCTCGCTGCAGTGCTGGACCGGGTTGACGGCTATGTGGCACGCCGCACTGGGCAGAGTAGCCTGCTTGGCATTGAACTGGATACCCTCTTTGATGCGCTCGGCCTGGCGATCGCCTCCTTGCTGGCCTTGGGTTATGACCAGGTACATTGGAGTTACCTATTGATGGGCACTGCCTATTATCTATTCCATGCTGGGATCCTCTGGCGCAACTTCCGCGGCTTAGCTGTCTATCCCCTTCCGCCGGCACTTCATAGGCGTACTTGGGCCGGCTTTCAAATGGGCTTCTTGGCGGTGGTGCTGTGGCCAATGATTTATCCACCTTTATCAACGCTTGCCGGCTTTGCCTTCATGTTGCCTGCAGTGCTCGGCTTCTTGATCGACTGGCTGATCGTTAGCGGGCGCATTAATCGACAGGCCGACGGTGTCGACCGGCGCTTTGCGCAGATTACGCAGTTCAGTCAGGCCGTATTGCAACCTGCGTTGCGCGTTATCGTGGTGGTGACTCTGGTAATGTCCCTACTACAATCCGGACTCCCGCCTCTGCCTGTGGGCAAGCTTGGCTGGATGAACAACGTGATGATCGGTGGTTTTATTCTGGCATCGCTCATGGTGTTGCTGGGAGTTGCCGGGCGCTACTTCAGTCTCATCCTCGTCAGTCTGCTGGGCTGGTATTACATGACTAATCCACTGTTGCCGGTGGACTATGTTTTATTCTGCAGCGTGGTCTGGTTGCTGCTGCTGGGTACCGGGCGCTTTAGCCTGTGGACAGAAGATGACCACTGGCTCAATGGGTACGATGGCGCTTGAGATCATCAACTAACTTTTGGGGTTACCTGACTTGGTTAACGGCACTGGGACTCGCAGGGTGGATACTGTCCAGGCTACCCTTCACGGAGCTCGTGCAGACCATTACGGATCTACATCTCTCCCAGTGGATGGCCTGGATTGGCTTCAACCTGCTCGTCATCATACTGCTTGTCGGACGTTGGCTGGTGCTGACCCGAGCTATGACATTGCCTTGCAGATTCTTACAGTTACTTCGCGTGCGTCAGGCGGGCCAGGTAATCAGTTTTGTAACACCTGGCCCCCAGTTCGGTGGCGAACCCCTGCAGATTTACTGGTTATGGCGGAGATACAGTGTGCCTGGCCATGCCGCCTTCCTCGCTGTTGGTCTCGATCGCTTCTATGAGCTGTGGATTAATTTTGCGGTTCTGTTATTGGCAGTGCTTGCGCTGTTGACTACGCGCTCCATCGCTTTTGTGGACTGGCAAATCATAGCGTTCGTTTTATTGGGATTAATTCTGTTGACGGGCCTGCTTGGTTGGTTTTTTTTACAGAAACCGCTGCGC
>CALKDE010000075.1 GCA_938082955.1 uncultured Pseudomonadales bacterium | reverse complement strand
CCCCGCTAGCGCTTACTAGTTTAGTGCCTACGCCAAGTGCTGATCGCCAAGGTACGCCTGGGACTGCATCTCTATCAGCCTAGACTCCGTGCGCTCAAACTCGAATCGAAGCTTTTCGCCGGTATACAGCTCAGCAATAGGTACCTCAGCGGCGATAACCAGCTTCACTCTTCTGTCGTAGAGTTCATCAACCAAGCTGATAAAGCGCCGCGCGCTATCACTCGCATTTTCTTGCATCTGAGGGATGCCTGATAGGATTACCGCATGATAGATCTTCGCGATCTCCACGTAGTCGAAGGCACCACGCGCACCCTCACAGACCTGCTCAAAAGCGAACCACACAACGTCCTTGCTGCAATATTGAGTGCCAATTCGGCGCTCTAGAATATCGATTTCCGCTGCTTTGTGTACTTGAGAACTCTTCGGCATGAGCTCGTTAAAACAGTCCATCAACTTAGCTTCTGTATCCGCTGATAGGGGCCAGTGGTAGAGCGTTGCCTGAGCGAGACTGCGTAATCGATAATCTACCCCGCTTTGAACCTCAACAGTTTGCGTGTGCGCCTTGAGGAGTGCTATTGCTGGAAGGAATCGCTGCCTCTGCAGACCATCAAGATATAAGTGGTCAGGCTCAATATTTGAGGTCGCAACTAGAATCACCTGTCGCTTGAAAAGAGCCTCCAACAAGCCAGCTAGTAGCATAGCGTCGCCGATATCGCGCACAAAAAATTCGTCGAAACATAATACACGAGACTCCAAGGCTATCTGCTCGGCGACGTGCTCCAGCGGGTTTTTCTGTCCCTGCAATGACGCTAGGTCGCGGTGAACCCTCTGCATGAAGCGGTGAAAATGTGTGCGCATTTTCGACTCCCCCGGCAGGCTCTCAAAGAACACATCCATTAGATAGGTCTTGCCACGGCCCACTCCACCCCAAATGTAGAGTCCTTGAATCGGGCCTGCTACCTGCTCGCTCTTGAACAGCCGCCGCTTCAATCGCCCTAGTGGCCCAGAACCAAACGACTCGGCCTGTGCGACCCGAACATATAAATTCTGCAGCTGACCTACTAAAGCACGCTGTGCAGCATCTGCAGTTATGGCGCCACTGTCTAGATCGAGTTGATATCGCTGCAATGGGCCCATAATTTTCACTCTGGCGGAGTTCCACCGCCTATCAGTTGCCTGTAAAAAAGCGCTCAGTTTCCAGACTCTGTTTAAGAATGGCAACCTCTATTCTTCTGTCTGCGTCTAACAGCCCGTTGCCATCCGGCTCTACAATGTCACTTTTTAGCCCTGGGCCGGCAATAAGTTTATTAAAAATACATCCTTGAACTGAGGTATACTCGACAAACGCGTCTCCAGACACAATGAGACGCTAGTCGAAACGTCAGAACCAAAAGCAACCACCGAGAAATATCCAAGAGGCGATTAGTTTAAATGATTTGGTTAACTGCAATAGCGTGTCTGGTCATAGGAATTGTAATTGGATTGATCTTCTCCAACCACTTGAATAGCAGCGCATCGCGCGTGAAAGAGTTAGAGAATCAAATTCGCGACATCAAGGACAATCACTTGGTCTACCGAGACAACGTAAGCGATCATTTCAGCATGACAGCAGATCTTGTCCAGCACATGACCGAGAGCTATCGCGAAGTTTATCAGCACCTCGCAAGCGGAGCCCAGGATCTGTGCAGCAATGAAGTTGCTAGCAAATTACTTCCTGCCGGTTCAGACGCCGTATTCGAAGGCAATGACGACTCCAACTCTGCTGACGGGCTGAATCCTCCGAAAGATTATGCAGCAAAGCAGGACCCCAGTCAGAAAGGTGCACTTTCCGAAGAGTTTGGCATAAACAAGTCAATCTCCCATAACGAAGAGGCTCCAAACACACCTAAGCATTAGCCAGAAAACCTTGCCCAACCCTCTTTAACCATCGAAGCTAGCAAAGCTATCGGCGCGAAGCGCTGGCCTTTGCTCGCTATGAATTAGAAAATTATGTCTGAATACAATCTTACTCACCTCAAACAACTCGAAGCCGAGAGCATCCACATTATGCGTGAGGTTGCTGCCGAATTCGATAAGCCGGTAATGCTGTACTCCGTAGGAAAAGATTCCGCGGTCATGTTGCACCTGGCACTAAAAGCATTTTATCCCGGTAAGCTTCCGTTTCCATTAATGCATGTCGATACAACATGGAAGTTTAAGGAAATGATTGCCTTTCGCGATCAACAAATTGGGAAGCTCGGTTTAGACATTATTGTGCATACCAATCAGAAAGGTGTAGATGCAGGCATTGGCCCGTTCACCCACGGTAGCGAGAAGCACACCGACATCATGAAGACGCAGGCGCTAAAGCAGGCACTAAACAAACACAAATTCGACGCCGCTTTCGGCGGGGCCAGGCGCGACGAAGAAAAATCGCGCGCCAAGGAAAGAGTCTTCTCTTTCCGCGACCAGAACCATGTCTGGGATCCGAAGAATCAAAGACCGGAACTCTGGAACATCTACAATGGGAAGATTAATAAGGGCGAAAGCATCCGCGTCTTTCCACTTTCCAACTGGACCGAGTTAGACATCTGGCAGTACATTTACTTAAATGATATCGATATCGTACCTCTATATTTCGCTAAGCCAAGGCCCGTTGTCAATATCGATGGCGTAGACATTCTAGTTGATGATGACCGCATGCCTATCAAAGAAGGCCAGAAGATAAAAATTAAGACCGTGCGATTTCGTACGTTAGGCTGTTACCCACTCTCCGGCGCTGTCGACTCCACAGCGACAACTCTACCTGAGATAATTCAGGAGATGTTATTGGCTACGACCTCCGAAAGGCAGGGTCGCCTCATCGACTCAGACAAAAGTGGCTCCATGGAAGATAAGAAAAGACGGGGCTATTTCTAGTCAGCGTCTTTTAGTTAAGATTTTCTGGCTACAGCCAAAGCACAAATCAGCAAATACAGACGCACGAGACTTAATCCAACATGTCACACCAATCCGACTTAATTAGCACCGATATTAGCGCGTACCTGGCTCAACACGAGCGCAAAGAGCTATTGCGCTTATTAACCTGTGGCAGCGTAGATGACGGCAAAAGTACACTGATTGGCCGACTGCTTCACGATTCGAAGATGATCTATGAAGACCAACTCGAGGCGATCGAAGCAGATAGCGTCAAGTCCGGCACCACCGGAGGAAAGATAGACCTCGCACTACTCGTGGATGGTTTGCAGGCAGAGCGCGAGCAAGGCATAACTATCGATGTGGCCTACCGGTATTTCTCTACAGCGAAGAGAAAATTCATCATCGCCGACACTCCCGGTCACGAGCAGTACACCAGAAATATGGCGACTGGCGCATCAACTTGCGATCTCGCCATAATCTTAATTGATGCCCGTCACGGGGTTCAGGTTCAAACCCGTCGACACAGTTTTATCGCATCCTTGCTTGGCATCAAACACATCATCGTAGCCATCAACAAGATGGATCTAGTTGATTTTAGCGAGAGTGTTTTCAATGAGATAAAAGCCGCCTATGTAAAGTTTAGCGAAAATCTTGATTCCACTAACTTTCATTTCATTCCGATGTCTGCTTTGACCGGTGACAACGTAGTAAATCCAAGCGAACAGATGCCTTGGTATGATGGCGGTGCCTTGATGTCGCTTTTGGAGAA
>CALKDE010000074.1 GCA_938082955.1 uncultured Pseudomonadales bacterium | reverse complement strand
TATGTTGCCGTAGGAAAACGCAGTGGCTACAGAGAAATTCGCGAAGAATTTACAGTAGGCTTTGGCCTCACTCCCGAGACTGTCATCGTTCAATGCGATGAGCCCATCGTTTCTTCAAGCAGGCGATAAGCGATGAGCAACAGTGATGAAGTAAAGAATCTAAAAGGGGCAATTGACCCTATCATCCCTATAGACTTCACTCCGCACAGTGAACAGACTCAAGCATTTTCTTACAAATTTAAATGGCTGCATGTAGTGGTTGCCGGTTTTCTGCTCGTATCGATATCCACGGGATGGTTTGTGCTAACTGCGCGATCTGTGTTCGTAGAGGTAAATCCTATAACCGCAGAAATAAGCATCGATACTGGTACCAGCTTCAAGCTGGGCCAACGCTATCTTATGCGCACGGGGTCCTATCAGCTTACGCTGCGAAATGAAGGTTATCACGACACCGTCACTCGTTTATTGGTAAGCCAGGAACAATCGCAGACACATCCGTTGGTGATGCGTAAACTCCCAGGAATAATTAGCTTCGACAGTGCAAATATCTCCCAGGCGAGAATCAGAATCGACGGTGTCGATATTGGGCAAACACCGTTAGTGAATGTGGAAGTGGAGCCGGGTGAGCATCAGCTATCCATTTCCAAAGACCGGTATCTCAATTTTGGCGAGACAATTATTATTGAGGGTAGAACGCTCGAGCAGAGTTTCACGGCAAATCTTGAGCCAGCATGGGCGACTGTAAGTTTGACTAGCACGCCTAGTGGAGCGGACGTTTTGGTGGACGGAGAGCTAATCGGTAGTACTCCTATAAATGCTGAAATCATTCAGGGACAGCGCGATCTAGTCCTAAAACTCGCAGGACACAAGGCCTGGCAGGAAGAGTTCGATGTGCTCGCTGGCGAAGACTTTTCTGTGCCGCTGGTAGAGCTTACGCCCGCCGATGGCTTGCTGTTCATCCAGTCGAACCCTACAGCGGCAAGCGTAACTATTGGGGGTGATTTCAAGGGGCTCACGCCATTAGAAGTCGCACTGGCTCCAGGACAGAATCATGAGCTCATCTTCTTCAAGAACGGCTATAACTCGAACTCGCTCTCGATCCAGACGCAGGCGAACGAAGAGCGAGAGTTAACTATAGATTTGGAGCCAATATTAATGACAGTCAGTGTCGTGGCTCAACCGGAGGACGCCGAGCTCTATGTGGATGGCGATTTCAAAGGAGCAGCGAATCAGACTATCGAGTTGATGGCAGCAAGCCAGCAGATTGAAATCCGCAAGGCCGGCTTTATTCCTTATTTAACAGAATTCACTTCCCGTCCGGGGCTGGAACAAATAATCAGTGTTTCTCTCAAGTCCCTCGAGCAGGCGCGCTTGGAGCAGATTAAGCCTGTTATTGTGTCGGCAGCGGGGCAGGCGCTTAAACTATTTTATCCGGGCGCGTTTACCATGGGCGCTTCGCGACGCGAAGCCGGCAGAAGGCCGAATGAGAACCTTCGTGACATCAAGCTAGAAAGGGCCTTCTATTTGGGTAACCGTGAGGTCACCAATGCTGAATTCAGATTATTCAATGCCGAACATAGCTCTGGCACCTTAGAGGGGCTAACTCTCGATAACGAGGCGCAACCCGTCGTTAGAATTACTTGGACCCAGGCAGCGCTGTTCTGCAATTGGTTGAGTGACCAGGAATCACTGCCACATTTCTATGAGGTCTCGGATAAGGATGTTGTTGGGTTTAATGCAGAGTCTACCGGTTACCGGCTTCCCACTGAGGCGGAGTGGGCTTGGGCAGCTAGAACCGATGGCAGCGGAAATCAGCTTAAGTATTCCTGGGGAGGCACGCTTCCTCCGGCGGAAAATTCAGGAAATTTTGCGGACATAACGGCCCAGTTCTATCTCGGGCAAATAATGTTTGATTACAACGATGGCTATCTTGCAACTGCGCCGGTTGCGACATTCGATGCGAATCAATACGAGCTCTATGATATGTCCGGCAACGTCTCAGAGTGGGTGCATGATTTTTATGGCGCAGTAGGCGCTATCGGTGGGGTCGAGGTTGATCCGCTTGGGCCTAGCGAAGGTCAGTTTCATACAATTAGAGGGTCCAGCTGGGCGCACGGTTCAGTCACTGAACTGCGTCTGTCATTTCGCGACTTTGGCGAAGAAGTCCGTGATGATGTTGGCTTTCGGATAGCGCGTTATTTGGAGGAATAGGACAATGCGTAAACTAATTTTTCTTACACTGTTAAGTTTCTGGCAGCTCACAAACGCCGCAGAGAATGATCCGCCGGTTCAAGATTCGGATTTACTAGAGACAGCGCAGGTCGAGTTAGATTCTAGCATCGAGATTGAAGAAGACGGTAGCGATTCAGTCGCCGCGGAAATCTCGGATACAAACGAAGATGAAGAAGAGTCCTCGGTACGTTTTATCCCTACCGAGGAAATTTCGCAAGATTTCGGCGTCTCGTTTCCCGTCGATATTTAGACCAGCACAGCAGCAAAGCTAAGGAATTAGTATGAAGCAAAGGTTGTTATCAGAAGCACTGTATCAAATAGCTGCGCTAATTATTGCGGTGATCGTTGTTCACGCAGCTTATGTGGCGGTGATACGGCCTAACGCCGATTTGATTCAGCAACAGCAGAATGTGTTGCAGGAAACAGACCCTAACTTTGTGCCAGAACGGTCGGTCTATATTATTTTGCGCGACTTCGAGCAAGAGACATGCATAATCTTATTGCTCTGGGCTCTTTCGATGCTTGGCATGAAAGTACAGCAGACACTGCGAGAGAGGGCGCTGCTAGAGCGAACCTTGATCAACATATCCGATGGAATGAGTATTTTGCCCGAAGATGCGCGCAATTATGCGCGTACCGTGCAGGCGTTGCCGGAAAGAGAACGCCAATTCCTCTTACCGAGGGCGTTGCTTGCTGGTCTGCATAGATTTCAGTCTACCAATAATATTCAAGACGTTGCGACTACCATCAAGGTCACTTGCGACACCGAAGCAGATCGAATGGAGACGGAGCTAACGATCGTCCGCTATATCGCTTGGGCTATTCCTTCGATTGGATTCCTTGGCACAGTTCGTGGTATTGGCACGGCACTGGGTCAGGCGTATCAAGCTGTGAGCGGTGACATCGTGGGTGTTACTACCAGTTTGGGCGTGGCCTTTAACTCAACCTTTGTCGCACTGGTGGTTAGCATCTTGCTGATGTTCGTGCTTCACCAATTACAATTGATTCAAGACAGGCTGGTATTGGATTGTCAGAACTACTGCGACGAGAAAATGCTGAGACATCTACAAGTGCCAGTCAGAGATGCTAAATAATGAGTCTAAAAGTTATCGAGTTAAACGATAACGTTTTACGTGTTGGCGATGAATCCGGAATCCTTGTTGAAAGTCCCGGTTTTGCGCTGGTGCTCGATAAACAGATGCAGTTGGGAGACGTTGCTAAAGATCAGGCTCGGATACATCCAACTAGTAGTTATAACAAATACTTGCATGAATTGAGCCTGGATCCGATAAGCCATGCGATTGGCATTCGTCACTTCGCCGATATCGCCTACGCACATCTGCTGCATTTAGCAGAAGAAGGTGGTGTCGATGCGGAGGTAATTTTTGCGGTGCCGGGTAATTTCACCAGAGCACAATTGGCTATTCTATTGGGGCTGGCAAAGCAAAGTCCTTTTCAGGCAGTGGGCATGGTGGACTCGGCAATCGCTGCCGCCCATGCAGCTACTCATACTGGCTCTATCATCTATGCAGAGATGCAGTTGCACCAAGTCGTTCTAACGAAGATTGTCGCGGGCCAGGATAGCCACCAGCGAGAATCGGTGATTCAAGTTCCCGGCGTGGGCAGTCAAAACTTCATGGACCGTATGATGCAATTGGCGACAGGCTTGTTTATTGAACAGTGTCGATTCAATCCGCAACATGACGCGGAATCCGAGCAGAAACTCTACAACGCGCTACCGCATTGGCTGAAACAAGATGGCAAGGACCAGAACAGTTTATTGCTCGAGCTTAAAGTTAACACGGCGGTGCACACAGCGAAGATGCCGCGCGAAAGCTTGATTAACTATCTTTCTAGGGACTACAAAAGCATCGGTCAGCAAGTTGCTGAGCTAGCGGAGGGGGGAGACAGCAAATTACTCTTAAGCCCGGATTTCGCAGACCTACCCGGTTTTCGATCGTTCTTGGACGAGAGTATCGAATTGGAAGCGCTTCCTGCCGGTGCAATTTCCAGGGCCGTTATTCTTAATCGGGACAGTATCGTAAGTGGCGATGATCAGATCCAATTGACTACCTCGCTACCTAGAGCTGTAAGTTTGTTGAGTCAATCCGAGCGTATCGCGGCGGAGCAAGAACAGCAAAGAGCGACGCATGTGTTAGTCGGCAGTACCGCGATTCCGTTGGGCTCGATACATTTACCGGCGCTAGGGCGAATAGAAAAACACGAAGATGGGTTCTACTTAGACAGTGGTAAGCAAGAGTTCTTATTGAATCGGCATAAGGTGACCGGTAAACAGGCGCTTGGCCTAGGTGACTTGATCCAGTCCAGTGAAGATAGTGAGTCAATTCGACTAATACAGGTAAACAATGTCTAGCAGCAAAGCAAGGCGCAGAAATCTAAATCCCATCAGTCTGGCATTTCTAGATGTCATGTTTTGTGGATTTGGTGCTGTGATTTTGATTTTCCTAATCCTCGATCATAACAGCAGTGAGACCCCCTCGGAGCAAAATCTAGATTTGGCCGCTGAGGTAAATTTGCTGCGCGAAGAGGTTAATGAGGGAGAGTTAGGCTTGGTTGCACTGCGCAACACATTCTCAGATGTGAGTTTTGAAGTCGTCACCGCCGAGGGTTTAGCACGGCAGATTCGAGAGCAACTACAAACGTTTCTGCAAGAGCTAGCGGCTCTAGAAAACTCAAGCGTTGCTACCGAAGAAAGCATCGAGCAATTACGCGCAGACGTGAAATCCTTAGAAGAGGAACTACTGCGTCTGCAGGCAAGTGCCTTCGAGCAGGAAGGCAATAGCGTGCGTCAATTCCTAGGAGACGGAAATCGGCAGTACCTATCTGGTCTGTTTTTGGGCGGCCAGCGTATCTTAATATTAGTAGATAGCTCTGCGAGTATGCTCGACAGCACACTGGTGAATATTATTCGTACCCGCAATATGTCAGACGAGCGCAAGAAGCAGGCACCGAAGTGGCAGCGCGTTGTTAAGACCGTAGACTGGATTAGCACACAATTGCCAATCACGAGTCGTTACCAAATCTGGGAATTCAACGAAAATCTCGAATCGGTATTAGGCGGCTCTTTGGACAGCTGGCAGGAAGTCGCAGACCGAGATGGGCTAAACGCTGCTATCGAGAATGTGAAGGAAATCGTGCCTGCGAATGGGACGAACATGGAACAAGTTTTTAGGGCAGTAGCCAACACGTCACCTAGGCCGGATAATATTTTCTTGATCACAGATGGTTTGCCGACTCTAAGCGATCGTGGTTCGAATAATGCGCTGGTCACGCCTTCGGAGCGGATAGAGCTTTACGAAGAAGCTCTGGAAGAATTGCCTCGGGGTATACCGGTCAACATCGTACTGCTGCCCTTGGAAGGCGACCCAAGCGCTGCGGCTGCTTTTTGGCAGCTTGCACAGTACACGCAAGGCTCGTTTATAACGCCTTCCAAGGATTGGCCATGAGACGCAAACGCGGGGAAGCAGATTCTTTTTCGGTATCTTTCCTAGACGTGGCTGCCTGTGGCTTCGGTGCCATGATTATCTTGTTGATGATTACAAAGTCTGGCGAACCGATTTCTATCGAGTTTGTCGACGTGCCTGCAGAAGGGGCAATCATTGAATTGCAGGAACAGCTGTTCGCCATTCGCGGAGAAACCACAATTTTTAATCGTGATTTGAACGCCAAGCACGAGCAACTCTCCGCCATGAAGGACCGTATCGCTAGGCTGCAGAGAGACCTGGATGACGCAAAGGGGCGTTTCCAAACCTCAAACCAGTTATCGACCGAAATCACCGATGAGGTGGGCCGCCTTGCCATAGCACAGCAAAGCATGACGGAAGAGATGCAGCGCCTGCTTGCGAATAGCAGCGCACCTGAGAACAACGCGATAGGCGGGATACCGGTAGATAGCGAATACATTATTTTCGTGATCGATACCTCGGGAAGCATGTATGGCAATGCCTGGAACAAGATGCTCGGTGTTATTGATGACACACTAAATGTCTATCCCGAGGTTAAGGGAATTCAGATCATGAACGACATGGGCGACTATATGTTCGACTCCTATCGTGGCAAGTGGATCCCCGATACGCCAAGTCGTCGCAATACTATTGTCTCTACGCTGCGGACTTGGAACCCCTTTAGTAACAGTAGCCCTGTAGAGGGAGTGACACGCGCAATAAATACTTTCTACGAACCGGGTAAGAAAATTAGTATCTATGTAATCGGTGATGATTTTCAGCCTGGAGGGTCTATTCAGAACGTACTGCAGACTATTGATCGCATTAACGTGGAAGACGAGAATGGCGATAGGTTGGTGCGCATACACGGCATAGGCTTTCCCGTGATTTTTGCTGGTCGAGAACGCTACCGACAGAGTGTCTATAGATATTCCACGCTAATGCGCGAGATGACGCAGCGAAATGGTGGTACATTCGTAGGCCTAAATGATTTCCAGTGATTTAGTGGCGGCAGTTAGACGCTAAGAAAAGGTTAATAATGCGCAGAGCGAGTGGGTCGATGAGAGGTAGGACAAGAACAGCACTAATACTTATGGCAGCGCTTTACCTGACTGCCTGCGGTGTCAGCAACGTGGTTATCGAGGGAAGCTTTCCGACGCCCAATATCAACAAACTGCCTCTCACCGTTGCGGTCTACTATGATGCGGCGCTCAGGGAATTTGCCTATATTGAATATTCCGAAACCGGGACTGAAGAATACAATATTGCCAGTGGGCAGTCCCATATTGAACTTTTTGGCGCCGTATTGCCTGCAATGTTTGATGGGGTAATAGTGGTCGCATCGATCGAAGAGGCGCAGGCATTAGGTGTCGATGCAATTTTCGCTCCAAACATAGAAGAATTCCAACTAGCGCTGCCAGCGAAGACCAAGCTTGATGTCTTTGAGATTTGGATTAAATACAATATGCGATTGATGACGGCAGAGGGTGACTATATAGCGGACTGGGTATTGACTTCGTACGGTAAGACCCCGACCGAGTCGCTTCGCTCGGCAGAAGCCGCAATCAATGCAGCGGCGGTAGTTGCGCTTCGCGACCTGGCTTCGAGCTTTTCTCTAAGTTTCACTGAGGTTCCGGAAGTAAAAGACTGGTTAAATACGTTGTAGTGAAAAAGAGTCGTACCTGATTCGATTGGCGCAAGGACTATCATGAAGCACCTTATAGGAAGAAATAGACTAGGCAGCGCTCTACTGCTTTTAGTCTCGCTTGCCTGTTGCACCACCACGACCATCGACGAATTTCGTCAAGGTGAAACCGGTATAGAGAGTTATGAGTCAGTAGTTATTCTCGGGCGGCGACAGGCTAGCGACTACGAGACGCGCTCCGAATTTGTGAAATGCGTCGGTGAGGGGATGGCCCAGGGCGAGAATTCAATCAGTATTGTTCCCGAACAAGAATTTATTGATGCGATGTTTCCCTGGTTCGAACCCAGAACTGCACCTTTGCGCACTCGTGACCTGGAACGCCTGATGACCGAAGCAGTTGTTGCGGATAGGATGACAGAGTTTGGGGTTCGCTATATAGTTTGGCTGGATGGATTCACCGAAACATCGGATCGCAGCGGATCGATATCTTGTGTAGTCAGTCCTGGGGGCGCGGGTTGCTTTGGCTTTGGCTCATGGGAAGATGACGCTACTTATGACGCTCGGGTTTGGGATGTAAACTCCCTAAGCGATGTGGGCACTATAAGCACAGATGCAACTGGACAATCTTATCTTCCGGCATTCGTCATTCCAATACCGCTAATAGCCAGAGTTGAAGCAAACGCCTGCTCACGTCTGGCAACTCAGCTTAAAGAATTTGTAAACGGTAGTTGACTGACGACTATTTGCTTAAGTGCTTAAGTGCTTAATGTGCTAAGCAATAGATAGAAAATAATTTGAACATGGAAAGAGGGGGGCACTATGACGAATCTAGCTGTAACAAGCTTGGCTGAATCATCAGCTCTAGCAAATCGAATCCCAAAGGCAGCTGTCTTAGTCTGCGTATTTTGTCTGCTTCCCTTTCTTGCATCTTGTGCGGTCAATCCAGCTACTGGCACTCCCAACCTGGTTCTCATGTCAGAGAATCGAGAGAAGGAGATTGGTTTAGAAGAGCACGAGAAAGTTCTTTCTAGCATGCCTCTATTCGAAGATGAAGTACTGCTAACTTATGTCCGCGAAGTTGGCAACAAGGCCGCTGCAGTCAGCCATCGTCCTGATTTAGAATATACATTCAATATAATTGATAGCCCAGAGATAAATGCCTTTGCCTTGCCTGGTGGTTATGTCTATGTAAATCGCGGCTTGCTCACTTTTATGAATTCGGAGGCAGAATTAGCCGCCGTGCTTTCCCATGAAATTGGGCACATTACGGCGCGGCATGCGGTTCAACAACAGGCGCGCGGACGACTTGCACAGACAGCCGCAACGGTTGGTGGTTTCGTCACGGCGGTGGCAACCGGCAGCGGCTATGTCGGAAGTCAGATTAGTGAAGTTGCCTCGATCTGGGCGCAAACAGGCTTAAGTGGATTTAGCCGAGAGCATGAACTCGAAGCCGATAGCCTCGCCGCCGAATATTTA
>CALKDE010000073.1 GCA_938082955.1 uncultured Pseudomonadales bacterium | reverse complement strand
TCGACGGTCTTCGGTACGCCGATGCAGGTAATCGGGAAGCCCTTCACGGCGCTGAACTGAGATATCTTGTTGGCAGTGTCCTGCGAATCGCCGCCGCCGTTGTAGAGGAAATAACGAATATTGTGAGCGACAAACACCTCCATAAGGCGTTCGTATTCCCGTTTGTTCTCGGCATAGGATTTCAGTTTGTAGCGGCAAGAGCCAAATGCGCCAGCAGGGGTTGAGCGAAGTGCAGCAATAGCCTGCTTAGATTCTTTGCTGGTATCGATGAGATTTTCCCTCAGGGCGCCGACGATACCGTTTAGCCCTGCATATACTTTTCCTATTTTGTCTTTGTTTTTTCGCGCAGTCTCGATCACGCCGCAGGCGCTAGCGTTGATAACACAGGTGACTCCGCCCGACTGGGCGTAGAAAAGGTTAGCTTTGCTCATAGAATATATTCACTGTTGTATCCGGTGGAGACGCCAGTCGTTGCAGGCGTCCGAGGAAGAGGCAGTTTACAAGCTGCGAGATAGTACTTCAATTGCTTGCCTGTTCTCATAGATTGATGCAACATTCGAAGCCCTATTCGGAACAGGTGAAACTCGTGCGGTTGATAATTGGAATGTCTGGAGCTAGCGGCGCTATCTATGGGGTACGGTTGCTGCAAGTTTTGCAGAATGAGTCGAGCATAGAAACACACCTGATCATGTCGGATTCGGCCAAGCTAAACATCGCTGTTGAAACCGAATTCTCGTCCAAGGATGTACAGGCGTTGGCCGATCAGGTGCATTCGAACAAAGATATAGGCGCCACGATTGCGAGCGGTTCATTTCGCTCAGACGGAATGGTCATTGCTCCATGCTCTATAAAGACACTGTCAGCTGTCGCGAATTGCTACGCAGACTCTCTTCTAGTGCGCGCCGCCGATGTGATGTTGAAAGAACGCAGGCGGCTGGTCTTGGTGCCAAGAGAAACACCCTTGCACACTGGGCACTGCGAATTGCTCCTTCGGGCGAGCCAGAATGGCGCAATACTGGCGCCTCCAATGCCAGCACACTATATAAAAGCGCAGTCGGTTGATGACCTTGTGGATCATCATGTAGGCCGAGTGCTAGATCTTTTTGACATAGACACTGGCCTAGTTAAGCGCTGGCAGGGTACACAAGGCTAAGACCTTAAGGGGACATAAGAAATGGCTAAAAATTTATTTGATCTAACTGGCAAGGTGGCGCTAATTACTGGCGGTAATAGCGGTATTGGTCTAGGTTTTGCTGAAGGTGTTGCGAAGCAGGGTGCAGATGTTTGCATATGGGGACGCGATACCCAGAAGAACGCCGCTGCTGTAGAGCAACTCGGAGAATTCGGTACTAAGGTTCATGCTATTGGCTGTGATGTGTCGGTTGAGGCGTTAGTCGAGGAATCTTTTGCCGAGACTCTCGAGGTGTTTGGGCGAGTGGATGCTTGTTTCGCTAATGCGGGGGTCGCTCGATCCGGCCGCTTTGAAGAATTTTCTACTGAAGATTGGCGTCATGTAATGGATGTGAATCTAGATGGCCTGTTCTACACGCTGCGCTGTGCTGCCAAGCACATGAAACAGCGAGCCGAAGCTGGAGATCCAGGTGGTCGTCTTATTGGCACCTCATCTTTAGGTGCGTTGATGGGCATGGCGCGAGTGGAAGCCTATGGGGCAAGCAAGGGAGCCGTGATCTCGATGATGCAGGCATTGGCTGTCGAGTACGCACGGTGGGGAGTAACCGCCAACTCGATATTGCCGGGCCACATCGAAACCGCGATGACGGCAGACAATTATGCCAATGAGAAATTTGCTAATGCAATTTTGCCACGGATTCCAGCGCGTCGTTGGGGCGATAGATCGGATTTTGAGGGAATTGCCGCCTATTTAATGAGCGATGCTAGCAGCTATCACACCGGGGATAGTCTGCTGATAGATGGTGGGTTTTTTCTCTACTAGCTCTTTTGACTAGGATGCAGCAGTGGCTTCGTGAGAGCCTGTATCCCCCTGAATTAAAAATAAAAAGCGATACTTTTCCCCGATTTGTGCTAATGTGCCGCCACGTTTAGACAGGGCGAGGCAGCGCTAAGGCCTGTTTCAGCAAAATCTAGACGGTGCATCATACTTAGATAAGGTCACGTTACTGCGCCAAAATCGCAGTCTGCAGACTTCTATTCAGCGAATCGATCTTCGATCCGGCCCGAATAACAAGTCGCCACCTCATTTCTGGTTACTCGCAGTCAAGTCGCGAGTAACTACGAACTAGCTATCGAATGCACATCCGTGCAATAGAACTCATTAAAACAGTTTAAAGTTCGGAAAATACTAACGAGAAGTCATCGAGCTTCCTCCTTTTGTGGAGTAGGCAATGCATTTTCGTTTCGAACAAATAAAATGCTTCGGCATACTTACTAACTAAGAGAATTTGAATGACATTTAACACACTCGGACTATCCGACACACTGCTGCAAGCAGTAAAACAAACTGGCTATACATCGCCAACACCTATTCAAGAACGAGCAATCCCAGAGATTCTAGCTGGCCGTGATGTGATGGCCGCTGCACAGACTGGCACGGGAAAGACCGCCGGATTCACATTGCCCTTATTGCAATTGATAAGCGGACGTCCTAATCGAACTAGAAATAGCTTTCGCGCCTTGATCCTGACACCGACGCGAGAATTAGCGGCTCAAATTGAAGACAGCATTCAAACCTATGGCGCGCAAGAGAACCTTAGATATGGCGTAGTCTTCGGTGGAGTGAATATTAATCCGCAAAAGAAGACACTGAACCGTGGCCTCGACATCCTAGTTGCTACACCTGGTAGATTACTGGATTTGTATCAGCAGAAATGCATCGACTTCCGGGATGTCGAAGTGCTGATTCTCGACGAAGCGGATCGAATGTTGGATATGGGTTTTATTCGTGATATCAAGAAAATAATGGCGCTACTTCCGAAGCAGCGGCAGAACCTGATGTTCTC
>CALKDE010000072.1 GCA_938082955.1 uncultured Pseudomonadales bacterium | reverse complement strand
ACACTGGACGGCTCTCGCCTTGTTTTAGCGCCAGCTACCCAGTCGGCCATGATGCGCCACTCAGGATCGAACTGACTATCAAAGTGTTTGCCGCCGCCATGAAAGGGGTCGCCACCTGCATCATAGGCCAGGGGGTGTGTTAGGAACCGGCTTCGCAGCGGATCTTCCCCGGCTAGACTAAAACTACTGGCCGAATCAAAATTCATTCGCGACTGCTCGTCGGTCCAAAATAGTTGGTGGTCTTCGAGGGGCTGTATTCTAAAACCACTACTGCGCGTATGACACTGAATGCAGCGAACATTGCCTTCACGCTTGGAGAGGAAGATCGGTTGCACTTCGTTCTTGAAGTAGTCGAAATCCAGTTGTACATCCTGTGCGAAGAGAATGCTGGAGCAGAACAATGTGAATAGGCTGAACAGCTGAACACTCGTTCTCAATCTGATAGTGGGCTTCATGGTAGCGTGGCCTCTTGATTTGGAATTTAGAACATTAACATGTATTTCTATCTACTCTAGCAGCTGCGCCGCTCCTGCGCTAGGCAATGAATTCCCGAAGACCTTCAGGTAGAGACGCCTTTCCTCAACGGCTTGCCGAAACTGAGAAGACATGAAGTGACTGCCAGTGGCTGCGCCTGCACCCGGGGGCAGCAGATTGAGGACAATCGGCTCATTGAGCTCACCGTCACCATTCGAATCAACTACCAGCGTAACCGCAGCAATTGTCTGCCCTTGAGACTGCTCTTTACTGACTTCGAAAATAAATAGATTAGTGACTGCGCTGAATTCGAAACTCGCTTCGACACGCAGCGGCGGTCGGCTGAATAACAACTCGAAACTCTGCGGAGTTGGTGCGAGACCTGACTCCAGAGCAGGCGTTGTTGAAGGGGCGCGTCTTGAACTGAGCGCCGATTCATAGGGTTGGGCAATGGCCAACAGTTCGGCATCTTGTAGAAACCCACCCAACAGTTCCAAGCCCACCGGCAAGCCATTGCTGGTGAACCCTACAGGTATAGACAGAGCCGGCAAACCAGAATTCGCACTAAGACTGCAATTACTACCCGGCTGCGAGTCACCAGTGAACACCTGTGTGCGTTTAATCGTTGGGTAAGCGATCGCATCCAAGCCCTGCTGTGCCATCACAGCTTCTATGGCAGCGCGAAGTTCCGACCTAACAGCTATAGCCCTTCGATAGGCCTGCTCATCGAGTTCCGATGCGTTCGATCGGCTCAGCACGCCATCAACTGCCTCATGATAGAGACCCTGGCTGACAATGTAATTCAGATTCAGGCTTTCATCGTTAGAGAACGTGGCCAAGTATTGATTTATGTCCGATTTGAACTCGTGCCCGATCAATCCAGAACGATTAATTAGATCTGCCATATCGGGTATCTCAACATCTACAATATCGGCGCCCTGCTCCTCATACCAATCGAGAGCATCTTCTAGCGCAGTATTCACCGCACCGTCAGAACCTTCGAAATACTGTTGCAGTTTGCCTATGCGCAGATTCGCCAGATTCGCAGAATGGAGTCGATCCACAAAGGCCGGCGCAACAGCTGTTCTCATAATCTCCGTCGCCTCATCTCGAGAGTCATAGCCGGAAACAATATCGAGAATAATAGCGAGGTCTTCTGCGCTGCGCGCCAACGGACCTGCTACATCCTGGGTATGAGAAAGAGGAAGAATACCGTAGATGCTTGAAAGCCCCTTGCTCGGTCGCAGCCCGATTAGGTTGTTAAACGCAGAAGGAATTCGAATCGACCCGCAGGTATCCGAGCCAAATCCAGCCGCGGCGAAGCTTGCCGCTACCGCAGCACCGGTGCCCCCACTGGAGCCGCCGGGAACACGCCTTGGATCATAAGGATTACGTGTCTGCCCTACTAAGGAACCAATACTCGTGATGCCGTAGGCATACTCATGCAAGTTCGTCTTCGCCAAGATGATCGCCCCCGCCTGCAGCAGCTTATCCACCTGCGCCGCATTCTCGCGAGGGACGAAATTCGCCAACGCTACAGAGCCTCCCGTTGTCGGCATGTGATCTGTGTTGTAGTTGTCCTTAACTACAATGGGCACACCGTGCAGTGGCCCACGCGAACCCGTTCGCTCTCGCTCTGCATCGAGTGCCTGCGCCTGCGCTAGAGCTTCCGGGTTTATGCGCACTATGCTATTGAGTTTTGGACCTTGCTTATCATAAGCGTGTATTCGATCTAAATACTGCTGAACTAATTGCACCGAGCTCACCTGGCCTTCGTCTAGGGCGTCCCGAATCTGTGCAATACCCGCCTCGAATACGTCGAACTGCGGCTGCCCCAAAACTGTAACGGGAACCAACAAGCATAGTGAAAAGAGAATATTACGAAAGCGAATCATAGTGCGCTCCGATAGAAAGGGAAGGAAGTAAGCGTACAGAAAGTGTATGTGAATGAAGAGTGAATAACCACTGCCCACCTTTCGTCAATTTTTATACCACAAAAGATGGCTATTCAGATCCTGTGTGGACCGCTATAGGCTACACTTTTTTCAGCTGTGGTAACGCGTTGCCGACTGTCAGGCGACTAGGAATAATGCATGCTCGTATGGACAGGCAATAAAAAGGCCAGCGTGATGAATTAATATCACACCGGCCTTTCAATATTTGCCGCTAATTCTCTAGCCTTAGCGAGAAATTTTCTTAGTCAGGCATTCTTGCTGCGCGAATCTCGATCTCAATTAGCCAGCCGGGGACGACTAGGCCTGCAATCTCTACGAAAGAGCGAACTGGCTTCATTGCATTTTTCTCGCTACCAAAGAACTGCTGATAACCTGCATTAAAACCGGCGAAGTCCAATTCTCCATCGGCACCGGATACGGCGAACGCGCGTACCTGTACGATATCTTCTAAAGACCAGCCCTGCGCCTCTAGCGTTTCTTGGAATCGACCAAACGTGTCGATTGTCTGCTGCTCCATATCGCCCCAGGTGCCGTCAGCTTGTTCCTGCGCACCGGAACCACTGAGGTATAAGGTCTCGGCACCAGCTGGAATCATAATATTATTGTAGAAGTTTCTGCCCTCGCCAGTACGTACAATTTCTGCGGCACTGGAAACGGCAGCAATGCCCAGGACTACGGCAAGTGATGCTGCTATGGAAATCGCAGTGAGTGACTTCTTAAATTTAATCATTATTTTTTGTTCCTCTATTCTTAATAAAACTAACGCTTACTTATGATTTTTGTAACTCTGCCTCAGGCCTCGTCGCCTCTCTGGCAGCGTCCTTGTCGCCTAATATGCGGGTAGTGATCATTCCTGTTGTTATCGCTCCGTTCACATTCAATGCAGTACGCGCCATATCTATTAAAGGCTCGATAGAAATTAACAGTGCGACGATAGTCACCGGAAATCCCATCGCGGAAAAGACTACCAAAGCCGCATTGGTCGCACCACCGCCGACGCCTGCGATACCGAATGAACCGATCGCGATTATTAACAGCAGGCTAATTATGAAATTGAGATCGATATCTACACCCATCGTAGGCGCGACCATCACCGCGAGCATTGCTGGGTAGATTCCAGCGCAGCCGTTCTGTCCTATCGTCGCACCGAACGAAGCGGCGATGTTGGCAATCGGTGCGGGTACATTGAGTTCTTCTATCTGTGCGCGAATCGTCAGAGGAATAGTTGCAGCGGAACTGCGCGTGACGAATGCAAACGTGAGAACCGGCCACACTTTTTGGAAATAGGTTTTAATGTTCGCGCCCAAGCCAATGATGATCACAGCGTGTACTGTGAACATAAGGGCGATAGCTATATAAGATGCGATTACAAAGCTAATCAAGTTCATGATGGCATTGCCATCGGACGTCGCTATCACACGAGTCATCAAGGCCAGTACACCGTAAGGAGTCAGCGCAATAACGAGCTTAACAAGGCGCATGATTATCGCCTGCAATGTGTCAACTGCGCTACGGATGCGCGAGCCCTGCTCGGCGTTATCTTCTGCCACCAACAACGCGGCGATACCAAAAATAAGGCCGAAAACCACAACACCAATGATAGACATGCTGCGCTGTCCAGCTAGGTCCGAAAAGATGTTACTGGGAACGAAACTAACGAGAGTTTCGGCAAAGCTCAGGTCGGCAATACTACCCTGTCTTACTTGCAATACTTCTGCCCGCGCCATCTCTGTGGCACCGCCAACTAGATCCTCCGCATTCAATTGGAATACTGTAGCCATCATGATGCCGATAAGCGCGGCGATTACAGTGGTTACCATCAACGTTCCGACCACCGTGCCACCAATCTTGCCTAGCGACTTAATCTCTTCTACCTTCAGAACGGCGGCGATCATGGTGATTAGAATAAGCGGCATGATCATCATTCGCAGCAAGGCGACGTAGCCGTTCGCGATTACATTTGTCCACTCTAGTGTGGCATCCATGACCGCAGGGTTCGCGCCGAACGCTAGCTGCAGATAGAATCCGAACACAATGCCGCCAATGAGACCCATGAGCACGCGGCGAGAAAGCGTAAACGCTTCATTTTTAGAGAACTGGTAAAGCAGGCTCACTAAGGCCGTAAAGAGAATCAGGTTTACTATCGCGATAATGGGCATATGTCAGCTCCTTTGGATGGCAGCGCTTAGTCTAACGGGAAAGCGTGTTGATGTAACTCACTACATTGAGTATGCCTGCCTCATTGCGCAGAGTGCTCACCATGGTGCGCATCTGTGCGCCATAGGTATCATTCGGGTGCGCGCCTCGGTACCCAGCTAGGAAGTTCTTCAGCTGGGTGACGAGATACCAGTCATTCTGTCCGACCAAGGCGGGTGCGCCGAGGCTCTCATTGCCCGTCGCATCTGCCCCATGACAGACAGCACAAGCACTGTACAGGCCTCGTCCGCGTAGGGGGTCGCCGCCCTTTATTGTTGCTTCTGCCGGTATGTAGTCCCAACTGGATATCCAGCCGAGGATGTCATCGATCGATTCATCGGTCAGTTTCGTTGCCATGGGGCGCATGGCGATACCTTCTCTATCTTCAGCGTGTACACCACGAATATCGGCGCGGAAGTTTTCCAATTGTCGCCTCAGGTACCACGGTTCCATTCCAGCAAGCCGAGGAGCCTGCACGCCTTCGTTGCCGCGGCCGTCTGTGCCATGACAAGTTGTGCAATAGCGATCGTCGAACGGTTCGCGCTCCGGTTCCGCCGCGCTAGTGCCTCCAATACAAGCCATGCAAAGACCAAATGCCAGAAATGTCTTCAACATACTTTTATTTCTCCAAATCTTGATTAGCTACGCCATCAATCGCTGATTCAAATCAGCCATCGCCCACTGCGCCGACATCACGGCACTCTCTTGCCATGCTGAATGCATGCTGACCTGATCACCGATCATATAGTGGCGACCGTTAACTGGCTGCTGTAGCGCGTGGTACAACTCTTCTTCCTCATGGGTCCAGCCGTTACGATCACGCTGCCATCGTGCAGAACAGCCCAGCATGTGATTCATGCGATGCCAGGCGATAGTGATAGGTTTCTCAACCTGATTACGGTAGTTAGGGTGAATCTTCTCGCCATCAGTGAGGTGAGCCTCTATACGCTGCTCCTGAGTCATGGCGGTGTGTAGCTCGCCGTCGCCGTAGTCGTAGGCCCCCAGCATTATGCCCTTTTGTTTGTGCATGCCAGCGCTCGGATACCAGATCTGTTTACTAGGATTATTCATCCAACTGATACCGCCGTAGATATCTTCTTTCTCCCAGAAACGTTCCTTTGCTTGAAAGGCAGCCTTATAAGCTGTTCCGCGACGAATATACTTAAGCGCATCCACATATTGCGTTGGGAAATTGTTGGTTATACCAGTCATGATATGACTCGGTATGCAATTGAAGCAGAAATCAGCCTGTAGCAAATGACGCGTGCCATCCTGATCGTAAGCTATGTCGATTCCGTCATCTTTGACTTCGACAGCATTCACCATCGAACGATAGTGAATCTGATGACCTACATGGTTGGTGAAACCCTCGATGATCTTGTCCATGCCACCCACGGCTTGAAACAGCATAGGCCCAGTATCGCCCTCGTTAGCATTCAGGAACTGGCGCCCCATCTGCGTTTTCAAAAGGTCCCTCATGGCAATGATATCTTTCTGAGCACCGTGCTCTAAGAATCCACCAGACGCATAGCCTGCACGTAAACTCCCCTTATAGAGATTGTCCTCGTTTAGGTCCCCGAAAGAGCGAATCAAGCTTATCAGGGTTTCCGCTTCTGGGTCGGTAAAGGGCTGGTCCATTTCTCCGGCAGAGAGTGACTTCGCCAATAATTCCGCCAGAAACCCTCGCGTATGAGTTGTGTAGTCGATATTGCGGATCGGCTTTCCATCAAGTAACGCTGGGTCTTGTAAATAGGACGTCTTGTTCTCGTTGATGAATACTTCGAGATCGATCTCCAGTTCTTTGCAGTAGGCCAGCAGGTTTCTGTGAGTACTTGGAATACGGGCCGCACCGGCATTGAAGTACATGTGCGGCTCGTCGTCGAATTCACAATATTGGCGGTTGCCAATTTCATCGATCAAGTCACCGTGGCGTACGGTGAAAATTCTGCCACCCGGTCGATGTGAGGATTCCAATATCGTGCACTCGTAGCCAACCTTACTAAGCTCATAGGCAACGGTGAGACCCGACAGACCTGCACCTAGGATAGCAACCTTACGATTCGCCGGATTAGCTGCACGCAGGTCCAAGGTGGCGGCCTGCGCTGTATGCGGGAGCAGGCCCAGTGCCGAGCCAGCTTTAAGCGCTGCCGCGGTCCCGCCGGCGGCTCCTAATAAATTTAGAAACTCTCTACGTGTAACTTGCTTGGACACGCCTACCTCCAGAGATGGTATCGACCTGGACATTGACTTGATGGCCGTCAGATCGGATTAAATAAATAAAGATGTTCGACAATGTAGCAAAGTCATAAAATAGACGTCTTTGTAGCTCAAAACAACGCACCATTTCAGATTGGTGAATGAATGCCACAATACACTCATTACTCGGGGCGTCCAGCGAAAATACGAACCAACCTAAGGCTGCTATGCTCAGCGGAATTCTTACGTATAATCTAGAGAGGCTGATGGAGATTTGGGTCCTTGGTATGTTGGTCGCAGTCTAGATATTGAGATCAGTCTGCAAGCAACTATCAAAGTTGCTCTCTCTATTTACAAAATTGCATATTCCTTGATATCAAAACTGGAAACTCTCATGCCCTTATCTGATTACTACCCTGACCTAATCTGCAATCTCCCGAAGTTCAGCGGCCGATTCGATGCGAGAAAACTGTCCGCTGAGAATTGTGACGTACTATTTGCTACTTATCCTGCCGGTACCGT
>CALKDE010000071.1 GCA_938082955.1 uncultured Pseudomonadales bacterium | reverse complement strand
GCAGGCATCAATCGAAGAACATTCATAAAGAACGCTAGTCTCACCGCTTTCGCTGGGGCGACCGGCGGAATAGCAACGGGCTCTACGGTAGCCTCCGCGGCCAGCAGCTCAAAAATGGCTAATGGCAAATACGACTTCGACACAGTCTATGACCGGGTTGATCACAATACGGCCCGCTGGGACTCCCCTCCCAAGAGCTACCCTGAAGGCACCTTTAAATATGGCATGGGCGTCGCGTCCATGGATTTCGAGTGTGCGCCCTGTATTACCGAGGCAATAGCCGAGCGCAACAAACATCACTCCTGGGGCTACATGAGTAGCACCGAACCTCTACGCGACCAAATTGTGAAATGGAATGGCGAGCGCAATGGCCTTGACCTTCCCAATGAGGCGATTACGATTTCCGATGGCGTGTATGCCGGCATGATTGCCGCTATGCGCTCATTAGTTGGCCCGGGCGGCAAGGTACTCATAAATTCGCCTGCCTATTCTGGTTTCTACACGATGAATCGCAATGCGCGTACGATTCCTGTTGATAGCCAGCTGGTTAAGGTCGGTGATCGCTATGAGATCGATTGGGAAGATCTAGAATCTAAGATGACGCCAGACGTTCGCGCAATGATCGTCTGCAATCCGCAGAATCCTACGGGTAATGTCTGGAAAGAAGACGAGCTTCTGCGCATCGGTCGTCTCTGCCTAGAACACAACATCGTAGTCCTATCGGATGAGATTCATGCCGACTTCGTTCGCCCAGGACACAAGTACACGCCATTTGCCTCCCTTCCCGATCAGGCTGTAGTCAATAACAGCCTGTCCTTCGTTGCCATCAGTAAGACATTTAACTTGGCCGGCATGAAGAACGCCTACTTTTATTCCAAGAGCCCTCAATTGAAGGCTAGGGTGGATGAATATCATTTTGCCGAATTGAGCACTTTGGGTGTGGTAGCGAATGAAGCTGCCTACAAAGACGGATCTGACTGGTTTGCGCAAGCGCTGGCCTATATCGATGGCACTCACGATATGGTCGAGCGCTACATCAAGGAAAGTCTGCCTACTGTTGGTTATACCCGTAACGAAGGCACCTTCATGACCTTCCTAGATTTCAGCAAGACCATGGCATCGATTGGTGCCAGCGAGCAATACAAATCACACGGCAAAGATACGCCCGAACAATATTTTCAAGATTGGCTAGTTCACAATTCCGGCGTCTATCTGAACCCGGGTTCAGCTTACGGTAAAGGTGGTGCAGGCCATATGCGGATGAACATAGCCTCGTCGCGAAGCGTGGTTAAGGGTGCGTTTGACGCATTAGCGTCGGCTGTTAATAAAGTCTAACAGCGGCACAGATAAGGGGTTGGAATTTTTCCAATCCCTTTTTTTTTCTCTAGTTTTTGCATTAAGGATAGTCGTAGAGAGTAAGTGTCTAATATTACAAACTTTGATGGATAACGTATTCCCAAAAAGAGGAGTTTTGATCATGAAAATGACACGTCGTGGTTTCGTAGGAACCGTTGGTCTGGGCAGTGCAGCCGGACTTCTTGCCAGTGCAGGATTAACCAGCAAAAAAGCTAACGCGGCTTCGAGTTATGAAGCGCAGGCTGTCTATGACGGCGGCATCATGCAGCTCAATCAGAATGAGAGTGCACGTGGCCCCGGTCCTAAGACAATGGAGGCGATTCGCTCCCATGTTAACAAGCGTGTCGGTCGAGGCTATGCGCCGGATCATGTGAATGAATTGCGGGCTACGCTAGCAGAGGGTTACGGTGTTACAACTGACAACGTAATTCTTTCTACAGGTTCTGGACCATTGCTCGTAGGGGCGGCTCGAGCGTTCTGTTCTCAGAGCAAAGCGCTGGTCACTACCGGTCCTACTTACACGACAGCTGAGCAAACTGCACGTCTGATAGGCGCGCCAATACGAAGCATACAAGTCGATAGCTCTACTATGGGAGTAAACTTGGAGAGTTCGGCCGAAGCCGCCGTAGGTGCGGGCTTGGTGTATTTTTGCAATCCAAACAATCCGACAGGCACGGTGCATTCACCCGAAGCGGTTGAATCATTTATCCGCCGCGTACAGCGAGAATCACCCAACACCAAGATGCTTATTGATGAGGCTTATATCAATTATGCGGCCGATGATGCCATGCAAACAGCCCTGCCGCTGGCGATGGAATTCGAGAACGTTTTTATTACGCGCTCGTTCTCCAAGGCGCACGGCATGGCCGGTCTGCGTGTTGGTTACGCTCTAGGTCACAAAGCAACTCTGGATGCGGTGAGCTCTGCCTGGGGTATGGGTGATGTGAACATGCTTAGTGCGATTGCCGCGATTACCGCCTTCAAAGACAAGGCACACATTGAATGGGAACGGCAGGAAAATACCGAGATACGCGCCTTTGTCGTTGCCGCATTTAATGACATGGGTTATGAAGTTCCGAACTCCCATACCAACCATATCTTTGTAAACCTAGGTAAGCCTGCAAAAGAATTTCGTGATGCATGTCTTGAGAACAAGATCTTAGTCGGCCGCGATTTTCCGCCGTTTGAACAAACTCATTGCCGCATCTCAATGGGAAGTAGGGAAGAGATGCAAGAAGCGGTAGCCGTTTTTAGGAAAGTTCTTGCGTAGAGAAATAAAATAGATTGCAGGCCTAAAAGGGGTCGGAGTATTAATACTCCGACCCCTTTTAGTTAGGTTGCTTCTGTTTTTTAATTGTTAAAATTTGTATTGCTTGGTCAAGGCTCAACTAGTATTCAAGGCATTTATTCATTGAAATATATAAGGTTAATTTATGCGATCATTCTCATGTCCACCAGAAGTGACTAAAAAATCAATTAACACTTTATTCGTATCATTTTTTGCAGTGGCACTGATTTCAGCCTGCACGCCTGAATCTTCACCCTCGGGCGTAGCAGAAAGTGGCGCTATCTCCGCGCAGGCCGAAAATTTGAGTGAGACCGATTCACCAAAGCAGGTGCAAATTCGGTGGACTACTCATGGCATTCCACATATCAAGGCAGATGATTGGGAAGGCCTTGGGTATGGCTTTGCCCACGCTATCGCGACGAATACAATCTGCGTTCTGGCTCGCGAGTTTGTTACTGTGCGAGGCGAACAAGCAAAATATTTTGGTGCAACTGAGCGCAACGTCAATGCCGATGCATTTCACCGTGCACTGTTGCATCAGGAGAAAATAGATGAATATTTAGCTTACGGCTCTAGTGAAAGCCATGAATTGGATGCCGGGTACGTAGCAGGCTATAACAATTTTATTGATACTCAGGCAGGCAATATGCCTGCCTCTTGTAACAATGCCCCGTGGATAACTCCTATCGCCGAGGGAGACATAGCGAAGATGGCGATCGGGGTGGGCATTCGTTACGGTCTAGGTCGTGTCACCAATGAAATAGCAACTGCTCAGCATGGGCTCGAATTGGCGCAATTGAATGCTCTTGATCTCTTCGTTGATCCGCAAATGATTGGCAGTAACGCATTGGGTTTTGGGAGTGCATTGACCGAGAGCGGCCGTGGCATTCTTCTAGGAAATCCTCATTATCCTTGGCATGGCCCGTCTAGATTTCACATTGCCCATCTTACGGTTCCCGGTGAGGTTGATGTAATGGGCGCCAGTTTGGTGACTACCTCTCGAGTGGCTATAGGATTTACACAGAGAGTGGCTTGGTCGCACACAGTTTCTACTGCGCTGCGTTTCACTATGTTTCGACTCGATCTGGTTCCGGGTAATCCCATGGCATATCGACTAGGGGACGATGTTCACAATATCGAAGCCTTGCAAGTTGATGTTGAAACAGATGGAGAGTCTGTTAGTCGCACTGTACACATGACACACCTTGGCCCGGTAGTTGTTGGGAAAACTACGCCGTGGAACGATCAATATGTCTACGTAATGCGCGATGTGAACTATGAGAACTATCGCTCAGGCGACCAGTACAAGGATATAAACAGTGCTCGCAATGTTACTCAGTTACGTGAAGCGCTCGCAACTCATCAGGGTGCGGCATTTGTAAATACAATTGCGGCCGATGTGGAAGGCGGTGCCTTGTACGCCGACATGTCAGCGATTCCGAATGTGTCATCGGAATTGATAGAGCGTTGTGCGGTTGATACGGAGACTGGGCAGCGAGCTATAACGCTCAACGGTTCAGATCCCTCGTGTAATTGGCAGATTGATTCGCGAGCAGCTTATCCAGGATTGATGCCACCTACAGAACAGCCAAGTCTAATTACTGATACCTACGTTAGTAATAGCAATGATTCTTACTGGTTGTCTAATCCTGACAATCCGCTGGAAGGATTCTCTCCAATAATTGGTAACGAGCAGCTAACTCGGTCGTTGAGAACGCGCGCAGGATTGAAATTTGTAGAAGAGGTGTTGAATTCAGATCAAAAATTCAATCAATCTATGGTTCAAAATTTACTGTTCAATCACCGGCATTACGGTGCGGAAATATTCTTGGACGACATTCTAACTGTCTGTGTGCAAAGTGAGGATTTACAGGAGGCCTGTGAAATTTTAGCGCAGTGGGATAGGCGGCAGGATTTGGACAGTGTTGGTGCTGTAATCTTCAATAGATTTTGGAGTATTGCCGGAACGGTAAGTGATCACTATTTGGTTCCTTTTGATGTCAGTAATCCCATCCACACCCCAAGTGGTTTAAAAATAGAAGAGGCAGTCACACAGGAATTTATAACAGCGTCTTTACAAGAGGCAGTTGCTTCTTTGAATGAAGCCGAGATTCCGCTGGATGCGAAATGGGGAGATGTGCAGTTTGTTCTGCGCAATGAGGACAAAATTGGCATTCCTGGAGGTTCAGGTAGGCAGGGTATGTTCAGCGTGATCACGTCTCGCTTTGATGCAGACAGAGGTGGTTACAACCCTATCTCTCATGGCAATAGCTATATCCAAGCGGTTACGTGGAATGATGATGGCACGCCGAATGCTAAGGCGATACTCACCTACTCGCAGTCCCCAGAACCAGATTCAGCCTTTTATTCTGATATGACCAAGTTGTATTCCCAGGGTGAATGGACCGATTTGCCCTTTACTGATGAACAGATTACAGCGCAGCTAATCAGGGAAGAAAGTTTACGCTATTAGCTCCAGATGACCGGGGTCCCACTTTACGGGGTCACTCAATTACGGGGTCAGAGTTACGGGGTCAGAGTAAAATTTATTCGCACTTTGTTGCAGCAGCAAACGCAGTGTAAATAAATTTTACTCTGACCCCATTCATTTACAGCAGCAAATGCAGTGTAAATAAATTTTACTCTGACCCCATTCATTTCTGACCCCATTCATTTACCCCAAACAGCGGCGATACATGGCGAGCAATCGCTCCCAGTGTCGCTCCGCGGATTTCTTGTGGTACTTGTCACCCCGTTTGGGGAACACGAAGCCGTGTTCGGTGCCGGGGTACCATTCGATGCGGGAGTTGAGGTTGGTGCCACTAAGATAATTTTCGAGGCCATCCACCATCTCCTTTGGCGCATATTCGTCAGTCTCGGCGCAGCCGAAATACATCTCGCCTGTTATCGATTCTGCATCGAGATGTGGAGAATCTATTTTGTCAGAATAGAGGTAGACGCCATGAAAGGAGGCGCTAGCTGCTATGCGGTCGGGAAACTTAGCGGCAGCTGCGAACGCGAAAGGCCCGCTCATACAATAACCGACGCAGCCCATCTTGCCCTCTTTTGCCGCGGATTCTTGATCAGCAAAGTCAATTAGCGACTGTATGTCCTCGCAGGCCATAGCGTTGCTTAACGAGGCCATATGCTCGTGCATCACCTCGCGGCCAGACTCTTGAATTTTGAACTCCCGAACGCGGCGATAATAGAGATTCGGTAACATGACGTAGTAGCCGGCCGTACCTAGTCGTCTAGCCATATCGTGTAATTCCTCGCGCTTACCTGGCGCATCCATAAGAAGCAGAATAACCGGATGCGGGCCTTCTTCC
>CALKDE010000070.1 GCA_938082955.1 uncultured Pseudomonadales bacterium | reverse complement strand
TCTAGTTTTGAAATAGACAGTCTCAATTAATTGCGAGGCTAGGGAGTAAGAATTATCTTGCCTGTAGTCTTGCGACCCTCCAAGGCTTGATGCGCTTCACGCGCATCGGCTAACGAGAAAACGTGTTCAAGTCGCAAGCTCAGTTTTCCTTCGTCAATCCATTTAAAGACATCGCCGCTACGCCATTCAAGACTCTCTCGGTCCGCTGTGTAGTCGAATAGAGTCGGTCGGGTTAGAAACAGGGAGCCCTTTGGGCCCAGAGTTGCTGGATTAAATTCTGTCACCGGTCCGCTCGCGTTGCCATAAAGTACCATGTAGCCAAAGCGCTGCAAACACTCGATGCTCTTATCGAACGTAGTCTTTCCTACAGAGTCATAGACTACATTAACTCCTGCACCCTCGGTAATGCGCTTCACTTCGGTCTCAAAATCGGTCTCACTGTAGAGAATGACCTCATCTGCACCTGCTGCACGAGCAAGCTCTGCTTTCTCCTGGGTCGATACCGTGCCTATGACATAAGCGCCGGCATTCTTCGCCATCTGAGTCAGAATTAGGCCCACTCCGCCTGCCGCGGCATGAATCAGGCAGCTATCACCCTTCTTAATGGGGTAGGTGGATTGTGATAAGTAATGCGCGGTACAACCCTGCAGCATGGCCGCTGCGCCTTCGTTGAATGACACACCGTCCGGTAAGGCGACCACTTTATCCTGATCGAGCGCTGAGTATTCCGCATAGGCGCCGAGTACATTAGTGTAGGCGACTCGGTCTCCTATTTTGAAGCGGCTAACATCGCTGCCGATTCCTTCTACAGTGCCGCTGGCTTCGAGCCCAAGTGTTGTCGGTAGTGGAATCTGGTAGAGACCAGAGCGCTGATAGGTGTCTATATAGTTTATGCCCGCCGCCTCAATCTTGATCAATACTTCGGTGGCAGCTGGTTGTGGCTGGTCTATGTCATCAAAGCTCATGACTTCTGGGCCACCTTGTTGCTTAATTCTTACCGCTTTCATGGGTCGACTCTATCGCCAAAAAAGTGTCTTTATCGCAGATATTGTGCAAGCTGACAATTCCTGTGCAATTTTCTACTAATATTACCCACTGGACGGGTGTGGGCTACGGGTTTATTCTGTGAAACACACAGTGCTCGAATACTAATAACGAGCCGGAGTCTTACCATGTTATTTTTGTCTTGCCGACGCCTGCTGCAAAGCCTCCTTGCCCTAGCGGGTATTCTTTTCGCTCAAGCACTTTTGGCACAGCAAGCCCAAATAGAATTGACTGAGGCAATAGTCGCGGCAAGTCATCTTTTCGTGAGTGGGCTGGACGCGCAGCAGCGCGAAAGGGCGAGTTTTGATTTCAATGATGAGGAGCGTTTGAATTGGCATTTTATTCCGCGTGCTCGCGAGGGAGTTACGCTTAAGGAATTGACCCCTGAACAGTTACGAACAGCGCGCGAACTTCTACAAACTCTATTTAGCGCAAAGGGGTTTCAGAAAACTGAAAACGTGCGCGACTTGGAGAACGTGCTCGCCGTGTTAGAGCCCAATGGGCCCTTCGTACGCGATCCTGATTTGTATTATCTTACTGTATTCGGTACACCCTCTATGGTCGATGCTTGGGCAATTCGCTATGAAGGCCACCATCTGGCATTCAACTGGACCTTTGTTCAGGGAGCAGGTATCGCGAGTACGCCGCAGTTCTTTGGCAGTAACCCTGCACAAGTTCGTGATGGCGAGAAGCAGGGCACTCGTGTGTTAGCAACCGAAGAGGATTTAGGCAGGCAGCTGCTTAAGTCGCTTAACGAAACGCAAAGGAGCGAGGCCGTTCTTTCCGGTGACGCGCCGCGAGACATTTTTACCGCCGCACAGAAGCAGGTAACGTCGTTGGCAGATGAGGGTATCAGTTACGGGCAGCTTAATTCGCAGCAGCAGGAGATGCTGCTCGCCATTATTTTGGAGGTGGCTTCTGCTCAAACCGAAGTTGTTGCCAGTGAGCGCCTTCGGACTATCATGGCCGACGGCATTGATGCTGTTAAATTTACCTGGATCGGTGGCTTTGAGCGGGGAGACGCGCACTACTATCGAATTCAGGGTGGAAGTTTTTTGATTGAGTATGACAATACACAAAACGATGCTAATCACGTTCATCTAGTCTGGCGTGATTTTAATGGAGACTTTGGCGCAGATCTAATTCGCCTGCATTACGATGCGGTCGCTGCAGAACATGGCCTAGGACATCAGCACTAGACTAAATACCAAATTTAAAACAACAGGAAAAGTTATGTACACAAGAAAAACAATCTCGATAACTTTGTTCGCTATTTTTCTATCTTGCAGCGTTTCGGTAAACGCCCAAGATGTATTCGTTGCGCCACCTTCGATTACTGAACCTCTGTTGCTGCCTAGCTTTGAAGTGGGGCAGATTAAAGTGGTGCCTATTGCCACTGGTCTTGCGAATCCCTGGGGCATGGCATTTCGTGATAACGGCGACATTCTAATTACGGAGCGCTACACCGGTAAGCTACGTGTAATTCGTGATGGAAAATTGCTAGAACGCGATATCTCAGGTGTGCCCGAAGTCTATTCCGCTGTGTTTCGCGCAGGGCTAATGGCAGTCGCTGTGCATCCTGACGACGATCAGATTGTCTATATGACACATACCAAAGCCATTATGCACGAGGGTGAACCGAATCAAGCGGTGAGCTTGGTGCGTGGAAGATTGGTTGAAGGCAATCTGGAAAACGTAGAAGAAATTTTTGTCGCTAAGGGAGTCGATAGTGGTATTGCTGCCTCTGCACTTATATTTGCACCGGACGGCAAGCTGATGATGACGCTGGGTGGTTCTTATGTGTTCCTAGGCACCGGCGAGTATGCACAAGACCCAGATGTGCACTACGGCAAGGTGCTGCGTCTGAATGCTGATGGAACGGCGCCGGATGACAATCCCTTCGTCGAGTCCGGCGAATACCTTCCCGAGGTTTATTCTGTAGGTCACCGTAATCAGCTGGGCATGGCTGTGCATCCGGAAACTGGCCAACTTTGGGCGAGCGAGAATGGTCCACAGGGCGGCGACGAGGCGAATATCATACTGCCTGGAAAGAACTACGGCTGGCCGCTGGCTTCTTATAGCCGAAATTATCGCGGCGATTGGGTGTCACAGACACCTTGGCGTGAAGAATTCGAGAGTCCTACAGTAGTGTGGTGGCCTTCCATAGCACCCTCGGCTTTGACGTTCTACACAGGTGAACATTTTCCGAAATGGCAGGGCAATCTTTTTGTTGGCGCCATGATGGAAGGACGCATTCCTGGCACCGGTCATTTGCAGCGAATTGTCTTTAATAGCAGGGGGCAAGAGATTCGCCGCGAGAGTATGCTGACGGAACTTAAACACCGTGTAAGAGATGTCAGGCAAGGGCCCGATGGCTACCTGTACGTACTCACCGACGAGGAAGACGGTGCCTTGCTTAGAATCGAGCCTGCCGACTAGCACTCTATCCAGGCTTACGGGCGCGGTGTGCGTGCCTTTGGCCCGAGTTGGCTAGGTAACAATTCGTAGGCTAGCTCTGCCCAGTCGCAGAGCAATGTTCTGGTGTCTCTTGGGTCTATAATTTCTTCTATACCGAATGCCTCAGCGGTCCGAAATGGCGAGCGATACTTCTCTAACATCCCCTCAAGTTCGCGCCGACGTGCGTCGGGATTATCTGCAGCCTCGATGTCTCGGCGGTAGGCGGCCTGAACACCACCCTCTATAGGCAATGAACCCCAGTCAGCGGACGGCCATGCATAGCGCAGATTAAGTCGATCGGCATTGCCATGGCCGGCACCGGCGACCCCATAGCAGCGCCGAGTAATGACTGATACCCAGGGAACGGTGGCTTGATAACAGGCCATCAGGGCACGACTGCCGATTCGCACAGTGCCTTCTTCTTCGGCCGCCCGACCAATCAGGAATCCAGGGTTGTCGACTAAGTTGAGGATGGGAATGTGA
>CALKDE010000069.1 GCA_938082955.1 uncultured Pseudomonadales bacterium | reverse complement strand
CCCACGGTACAGTAGCGGCATGGGGTGAAAATGATTTCGACGATGTTATGGCGGCAATCGACTACGGTATCGAAATAGGCGTTGTTGACTCTCAGCGCACGGGGGTGGGTGGGTGGTCCTATGGAGGCATTCTAACTAACTACGTTATAACTCAAACCCAACGCTTCAAAGCAGCTATGTCCGGTGCTAGCCTCGGCCTAGTGACATCCAACTATGGTCATGATCAATACCAGCTCATGTATGAACTTGAGTTTGGTCTACCTTGGGAGAACCCTCAGTTATGGGCCGAATTATCACCTTTTAATAAAGTGCAGAACATCACCACCCCAACTCTATGGATGGGTGGCGAGGTGGATTGGAATGTACCGATTAATAATTCTGAGCAAATGTATATCGCAATGAAACGTCTAGGACAAGAAACTCAGTTAGTTGTTTACCCGGATGAACACCACGGCATTCGTCGTCCAAGCTTTCAAAAAGACAGGTTTGAACGTTGGATTAGTTGGTTCGATCGCTATTTAAAGCCTGCGCCCTTGGTTAGTGAATTAGATAACTAACGCTTAGGAAATTCTAATGAAGAAACCCAACCGTTTTCCCGCTGCGATTTATTTTTCTCTTGGCACAGTGATCTTACTGCTAGTCTCTAATTCTGTACTGGCACAAAACCAAAGCTCGCTAGAGGATATGCGCGAACTCTATCAGATGCATACACCAGAGAATTTCGATGATGGTGGATTGATCAGTCGCTACGTGTGGAAGAACTTTGCTTCTTTCTACCCACACGCAACCATCGCTCGCACATCTGCCCTACGACCCTTAAAGGTTGCGACTAACAATGCCGTGGCGAGCTTTCAAGTCACAACCGAATCGGGTGTTTCGTCGCTTCATGACTATGTAAATAGCAGTCCCTTAGTCGATGGCTTAATTGTAGTCGCTGGCGGCAACGTCGTGTACGAATCGTATCCAGCCATGGAGCCCTTTGAAAGGCATCTAGGCTGGTCTATCACCAAGGTCATTGTCTCGACTGCGCTGGCAGCACTGGAGAATCAGGGCAAGGTGGATATGAACATGCCCGCAGAGATTTATGTGCCTGAACTCAATGGCAGCCAATGGCAAGGCATTAGCCTAAGAAACATAGCGAACATGGCTTCAGGGATATCCTGTTTAGACAGTGATGGTTATCAAAACACAGAATCGTGTATCTATCGCTATGAAGAATCTCTGGGGCTCACCGCGCCGGTTAATCCACCAACAGCAACACTCGAAAATTTAACCAACATGAGACGCCACCTACCTGCCGGTGAAAAGTATGAATATGTCTCAGCAAATACATTCGTAATCGGTCTGGTAGTGGCGAACGTAACCGGTCAGCCACTGTGGCTGGCATTGCAGAACTTGGTTTGGAGCAAGATTGGTGCCGAGGCCGATGCTCTGATGATGATTAGCCCCGACGGAACTCCTGCCACCCACGGAGGAATATCAGCTCGCCTTAGGGATATCGCTCGTTTCGGACAAATTTTTACCTCAGATAGTGGACTTGGAGTTATTGACAGGAATTATTTGCCGAACCTTGGTTTAGACAAAGGCGTAGCCTTTGACACCGCCCAGCGCGAAGCTTTGGAGCAAATCTTTCCCAGTGATGCACCGAGTCACGCGGCTTGGCAATGGGACATGATCTGGCCTGACGGCGCCATGTTCAAAGGTGGCTATTCGGGCCAAGGAATTTTCGTAGATCCCAATCAAGACGTGGTAATTGCTTGGTATGGCACGGACAGTATCGAGGGAGAACAGAACAGCTTGCTACCCATATCCCGCCGATTAGCTGAATCAATTTTGTTCGAAAATTGAACGAATAATAAATAGGGTCAGAGTAAAAATACAGTTGTAGCAAGAGAATATGAGCGCGCCCTTATGCTTTTTTTCGGCACAGCAAACTTTAGCGAATATCCTCCAGCGCAACATAGTCCATATCAAAACCAAACGCTCGAGGTGAGGTCACCTTAAGAGCTGCTTCGCTTCGGTAGTGATGAGTACAGCCTATTCCAAACACAGCAACTCGCTGTCCATAGCGCATACGTTCGGCATTCAGTGGACGACTTGTCTCTTGTTCAACGATGCAAATAAGATCCGGTACCGAAGCAACTACTTGATCACCTACCTTAGCGACAAGGTACTCATTTTTTATCAATAAGGTCATCGGTTCCAAATTCGCATCAAAACTTTGCAATGTGGCTGAACCAACATCATAACCACCAATAATTTTCCGCTCACTGTCTACTACCTTGCCAGTGTATAGCCTTTTAACGACACCATACTGCGTGTTAGCAAACAGACTACTGAGTTCTGACTCAATCGCATCAATCGCGCCATTGTGATTTCTTAACAATTGGCCGAGTTTTGTGGCAAAGCTAATTGTTTTGGGAACGGCTGCTTCTGAAGCTTGCTTGCCCGTCATCCCGTGCTCGGCAGAGCTGATCATGCCGCCCATAGCGACTGCCATAGCGCGAATATGCTTCTCGAACGTAAGCGCATCATTGCTATGAAGAACCGCGCTGTTACCCCAAGCATCCATTAATACGGCAGGAGTTGGCTTCACTCCATAGATAGGAAACGTCATCATTTGAGCTTCCGGCAGTGCCCTTCCCATGCCATCTCCATCAATGCAAGGCACCCCGCGTACTGCTGCCACCGTAAGCGGGATAGTGCTATTACCACCACCCACTTCAAAGGGTATAACAGCGTCTATTTTTCGTCCCGTTTGCTGCTCATAGGCATCGAAAGCCTTAACCGCTTCATCTTCAGTAGGTAGTTGTTCCAAGGTCACAGTGGGTGCTCCCACCATGCCAATGCTCACCACATTAAAATCATCGGGAATCTCATCAGGTGCCATCAAATCTGCTGGGCCGTATTTTTCAAGGAGTCTTTCTGCTGCCAACTGAGAAACGTAGGGATCGCCTCCTCCACCTGTTGCGAGAAATGCCGCACCGCAGCACAAATCCTTTATATCTTTCGCTGAAATTTGTTTCATAACTTTACCAACTGTTTTAATTCTCCCACAACTTTGATTCGCAGCCGCACGGCATTGTCATCCATATAACTCATTGGCGTTTCTTCTACATCAAGTACACGAAGCGAGTCGCCATCAGCTCCGGCGAGCACAGCTTTGGCTTTCGCTTCCTCGGTGCTCTTAGCAATCGCGTCTTCGCGCTTTGTTTTGCTGTAACTAATAATGGACTCAACTTCTCCACCCACTTGCGCAATAGCAGCGCCAATCGCGTTGGCCACATCTGCATGTTCGGGACAGACTATTTTGGAGGCCGAGTTCAACTTCTGTGACACTAGAATTGAACCACCACCTACCAAAATAACAGGTACTGGATCGTCGCTAGGGCGCATTCTGTCGATCGCGTCGTCAAGTAGTCGATGCATTTCATCACCAGCTGCCTTAATCATCTCAGGCTTTAAGTGAGCCACTCTTTGTGTATCGCCTATGCAGTGAAATCCTGCAGCCACAACGATATCTGTCGCCGTGACTTGATCTCCACCAAAGACCAATCCCTGAGTTACCAATCGATGACCAACCGATTCTGGCCCCACAGAAGTACCATCAGCGGACACTAAGCTACCCCCACCTACTCCAATGGACATAATATCTGGCATTCGAAAATTTGTACGTATGCCACCAACATCAATGAAGCTATTGCTCTCCCTGGGAAAACCATTCGCCAATACACCAACATCTGATGTCGTGCCGCCTATATCCACAACAATCGCATCGCTAATTTGCGAGAGCATAGCCGCTCCTCGCAGCGAATTAGTCGGCCCGCTGGCGAAGGTCAAAGCCGGATACTTGGCAATGTAATCCGCTGACATCAACGTGCCATCATTTTGACTCACGTAGAAAGGACAATCTATTTGCCTCTGGATGAGAGCTTGCTTCATGCTGCTAACCACAGCGTCAGCAAGAGAACCTAACGCAGCATTAAGCAGCGCTGCATTCTCTCTCTCCAATAGTCCTAACCTGCCTATTTCATGACTTAGAGTGATCTTAGCATTCGGTATCTGCTCAATTATTTTGTTCGCTAAATACACCTCATGTGCGGGATTCATGGGTGAGAACGCCGCCGCAACGGCAATAGATTCTATTCCCTTGTGCGCGATATCTCTGATGACAGCCCGAATTTCCACATCATCCAAGGCATTAATCTCATCGCCACTGAAGGTATGGCCTCCTTTAATTGAATAGACATGGTTGCCAAGTGAATTAGCTATATCTTCAGGCCAGTCACACTGGGGTGGTATCCCTGCTCCGGTAGGTAAACAGGCGCGGATTATCGCTGTGGGGCTCAAGTGCTTTCGTTCAATAACAGCGTTAGTAAAATGAGTCGTACCTATCATTACCGCAGTCACATCACTAGGCTTTAAGGAAGCGCCGGACATAACCGCATCCAAAGCGTTCACAATTCCCTCTTTTACATCAGCTGAGGTTAGTGCTTTGTGGGTTGCTAATATCTCGGAGCCCCAAAGCACCACAGCATCGGTATGGGTGCCACCAACATCAATTCCTATCTTCACAAGCTATGCCCTTGAGTTCGCTCAAAGCGTGTAGGCCACACCTTCAAACAAAGTAAATACAATGGAATGGTAATTAGCAGCGCATCAAGACTAGCGATACCGGTCATTGATACTGCAAACCAAAATGCTAAAACTGATATAACCGTTGCTGCAACCCAGGCCACTAAAGCGGCCTTATCATAGTCTTCAACTTTTTCTAGACTATCCAAGTCGAAGACTGTTCGTTTAAGTAAAAAGTAATCGGTGAGATAGACGCCAAGAATTGGTGGGACGATAACTCCCAACCATTCTAGAAAAGTGATGAAATAGTCTGCCAAGCCTGCCACGGCCATCGAAGTGCCAAATATGCCGCAGAAAATCATCAACTTCCATTCAGATAATTTCGGCAGTATGACCGCAACAGCTAAGGTTGTACTGTAAAGATTGACGCTGTTGGTTGTCCATGTAGCAAAGACGAGAATGATAAAAGCAGAAAATACAACACCCAACATAATCATATAAGCCATAGGATCAAGCAAGTTTGTCGCAAGCGCAGGAAACACCGCAATTAGCATGGAAAATGAATTGCCTAGTCCGTTTCCTAGGATTGATGCCGTGATGCAGTCTTTAGTATTTCTGGCGTAACGAGATAAATCAGGCATCAACACAACACCAACTATAAGACTTCCTATAATTGTTGAAACTGCGGTTGAGAAATAATCAGGATCGTTTCCCGGAATGTCTAGCAAGTCACTAAAGCTCACCGATGCCAAAGACAAATTGGCAACATAGATGAGGAATAGTACTAAAAGAGGGACCGCAAATAAGGAGAGTCGGTCAATCGCCTTAAAACCGAACAATGTAGTCATTAGGATTAGGGCGCTGGAGACTATTGTTAAGAGCCAAATAGGAGGCGAATATCCTAGAATCTCAGAAAATGCTATTTCTAGTGTTTGCCCAAAAAAACCTGCGGTGACAGCAAACCAGCCAATAAGGGTTAGAGCAAGCAGAGCATTCACAAAATCTGCGCCACGGCGACCAAAGACGAATTCGATGATGAGATAGCTACTAAGCCGAGTTTTTGCTCCGACGATCGCCGCAGGAATCGACATTGACGCCAGCACCAAGCTGGCGATACCAATAGCCTGGACTGTGCCGATGACACCGAGATTATGTGCCGCCGCTGCCCCCGTGTATAAGCTAGGTAAAGTGAGACAGATACCGAAGATGACCAAACCAACTGACCACCCAGAGACCGTTTCATCCTCGCGAACCTTAAGGCGGGCGCTCTCATCAAAAAGACCGGTTATATCAGTCACTGAACTCTCTCTTCATACCTGTAGAGTAAGATAGTAATTCATTGAATAGGTGATGTCTCGCTTAATGCAAAGCCCCTATCTGCGTCCGTAGTTTCGGTACCTGAAGGTGAATCCAATAGTGGAAATAACGGGGAATCAATGACTAAATACTATCCCCTATACCCGCCTCATCAAGAATCAAAAGGGAATCAAAACTCTCAGGAAATTTTGATCTTAGTATTTAGCC
>CALKDE010000068.1 GCA_938082955.1 uncultured Pseudomonadales bacterium | reverse complement strand
GCGTTCTCAACCGCCTCATGGATTTCTTGCTGTGACATGGTGAGAATACCGTAGTCATCTGGGCGACCCACATAGGGAGTGCTCATGCGCATGGTGCGCTCCGATGCGGAACCGTCTGCCATAAATTTAACCGCACCTATGCGAAACACTTCATCACCGAATCCGGTGCGCACGCCCGCATTGACTAAGTCCTCGAAGAGCTGGCCGCGTGGGAATAGACATACTCGGAAACGCATGTCGCCTTCGTCGCGCGCATCCTGAAACGCGATCATATCGTTGCGAGACCCGCCGGTTTGTTGCACCGAGGTTAGGCCGGCTTTGGTCATTAATTCAGAAATTAGCTTAACGCCATCACGGCGCTGCTCTCGGGTGGAGGTGGAAGGAATCATTGCGCTGAAAACGTCGCGGGCTCGTTCCGCTACGAGCCCCGTGAGCACGCCATTGGAATCTCTGTAAAAGCGGCCATCATCAGGATCGGGAGTCTCAGCAGTAATGCCAGCCAGCGCTAGGGCCATACTGTTATAGACGCCTGTGTGGCCGCCACGATGACCGACCACCACGGGATTGTTTGGAGCTACCTCGTCAATGTCGAATCGATTTAGTGGGCGACCTTCTGCCAGTTTAGTATCGTCATATTTGAAACCTCGTACCCACTCACCGTCGGGGGTTGTATCTGCACGTTGTCGCAGTGCGTCCTTTATTTCGGCGATGGAGCGCATATCGACATTGACCTGCACTAGTTCGTTCACGCCAGCGCCCGAGGCATGGGTGTGCGCATCTATAAATCCAGGCGTGACAGTCATACCCTGCGCATCGATAATCTCTGTTCTCGACGTGGCCAGATTTCTGATGTCTGCACTTGAGCCTACTGCAGTAAAACGATCGCCTTTCACGGCGAATGCTTCGGCCGTGGGTTGATTGCTATCCACCGTGAGCACGCGTGCATTTAACACGACATAGTCAGGAGCGGCTGATTGCAGAGGCGCTGGTGCAGCGGCGGCCAATGCAGACTGAGTGGGAAGTCCAATACCAGCTGCTGCTAGTGCGCCGCTTGTGCCGATGAATTTTCGTCGAGACAACTTGCGAGAGTTGTCAGTAGTTTTAATGTGCTTGGTCATGCGGGCCCCCAATCGTTGAAGAAGGTTTTTGCTAGCGAAGTAAGCTTTGTGTAACTACCGGCTAACTATAGTCCTTGTATTATCGAAGAGAAAGTTTATCTGAGCGCGCTCGAGACTATTCGAATTCACATGCCCGAGATCGTTGCAAAATATTCTCGGTAGAACTACACTTCATCGCGTAATTAGTTACGTAATTAGTTACACAGTTGATAACGTAATTGATTAGCTGATAGGCATCGCTATGCTGCAAATCTATGAGAATACCGGGAAAATGGCCTTAGGAAGCCGCCTCAAGCAATTGAGTGAGGCGCTGGCAAAACAGGCTGCAAGGGTCTATCAACTGTATGAAGTGGATCTGGACCCGAAATGGTTCCCCGTCTTTTACATGCTGAAATCAGGAAGCTGCCTGCCTATTACAGTTATCGCTGAAGCAATCGGTCACTCCCATGCGTCCGTTAGCAAGATAGCGAAGGAGATGACAGCTGCAGGGATTCTCAAGAGTGAAAAATTGGCTGGCGATGCGCGGGTTAACCAAGTTTGCATTACGGACAAGGGGCGGTCACTTCTATCTGGCTTTGAGCGCCAAACCGGTGACATGGAGGCGGTGGTCGACGAACTGCTGGGCCAGTGTCAGCATAATATCTGGGAGGCTATTTCGGAACTCGACTACCTTCTAGAAGAAAAGGACGTCTTCGCTCGAGTGAGAAGTAAATTTTTGGACAGGGACAAAGAGAATATTGAATTGATCGAATACAGGGCAGAGCATGCCACGAGTTTCCGTGACCTAAACTATGAGTGGATCAACAAGCATTTCGAGATTGAACAGTCCGATTCGGCGATGCTCGACGATCCGGAAAAACAGATACTCGCCAAGGGTGGCTACATCGTGATTGCTAAATATAAGGGTAGCGTCGTGGGCACCTGCGCTTTGATACGCCATGATGCTAATCGCATAGAGTTGGCGAAGATGGCAGTGGATGACAGTGTGAAGGGTAAGGGCATCGGCTATCTGTTAGGCCAACGTTGTGTTGATAAGGCTAAAGAACTAGATTTTCGTCAGGTATTTCTCGAGAGCAACACTAAACTTAAGCCGGCGATAAATTTATACAAGAAGCTCGGTTTTAAGCGCATCGTAGGCGAGCCGTCTCCCTATAAGCGCTGTAACATCCAGATGTTGCTGACCTTCTTAGATTGAGGCGAAAAACCTGCTATCCCATGGTGTAACTTGCTGTGCTGGCGGGTATTATCGACTAAGCACTCATCTAGCAAAGATCGGTAGGAGAATTCTATGATTGAGAAATACTCGATGATTATTATCTACTTCTCAATATTGATATTTCTGGGGTATCGCGCGTCAAAACGCGTCAAAAGCATGAGTGACTTCGTAGTCGGTGGCAAGTCTCTCAGCTTCTGGGTTGCTGCTTTTTCTGCGCAGGCAACGGGCGAATCCGCATGGCTATTGCTTGGCCTCACAGGCATGGGTGCGATGCTGGGCTTCAGCACCTATTGGGTAGTGGTCGGAGAACTGTTTGGCGTAGGTGTCGCCTGGTTCTTTATGGCGAATCGCTTTAAGCGTCTTACCGATAAATACGATTCGATCACAGTGATTGACTATATGGGCAGCCGTTTCAAGTCTAAGACTAACGTGCTGCGATTAGTGTCCTCGATTGCACTTTCAATCTTCGTACTAATATATATCTCGGCGCAAATCGACGCGACCGGCTCTGCCTTTGAAAGCTTTCTCGATTGGGACTATCACACCGGGGCAGTTGTCGGTTTCCTGGTGGTTGCTACCTACTGCATCGCTGGAGGTTTTCTTGCAGCAGCCTGGACCGATATGTTTCAGGGAGCCATGATGCTGGTGTGTCTCATGCTGTTGCCTGCGGTAGCCTACCTCTCGTTGTCCAATAGCGGTTCTATTTATGACGGTCTCTATGCAATAGAGCCTGGGCTGGTCAGTATATGGGGGGCGGGTGGCTTCACGCTGATGAACGTAGCGGTGGTGGTCGGCATGATGTTAATCGGTCTTGGTTTTCTCGGCTCGCCGCAAGTGTTTGCCAGACTCATCGCTATTCGCAGCGAGGATCAAATAAATCGCGGCAAGTGGGTCGCCATGTTGTTTACACTTCTGGTGGATTTCTCTGCCGTGAGTATCGGTGTATTAGGCCGTTATATATTTACGACACAAGGTATCGAGCCCGATACGGTGTTAGGCAATGGCGCGCAGAATGTTCTTTCTGAGTTAGTCGAATTCACATTTCCACCGCTAATAGTAGGTTTATATGTTGCAGCAGTTTTGTCTGCGATTATGTCCACCGTATCATCGTTGTTGGTTATGGCGGCTGGGTCTGTTACTCACGATCTGTATGCGAAGATTGTCAATCCAGACTTGACCGAT
>CALKDE010000067.1 GCA_938082955.1 uncultured Pseudomonadales bacterium | reverse complement strand
GGCCGTAATGGAAGTGGCCCCGGTGGTAGTTCCATCTATGGATACCGCTCGCCTACTGGCGTGAATCGGGATCTAGAAGCCCAGCCAGATGAAAGAATTCGACTGTTGAATGCCGAGGAGCCGGTGGATGGCCCTCGCTCTGAAGTGTATTGTACGAAAATAGGGTCTACGCGCCCTGACGAGATGTATCTTGTAAGCGCGCACATGGATGGTCACGGTGTAAACGAGGCCGTGAACGATGATGGATCGGGTACCGCACTGGTTATGGAGCTCGCGCGTATCATGAGCGCGCCCGGAGTCGAGACCGAGCGCTCAATACGCTTCGCTCTGTGGAACAACGAGGAGACAGGCCTTAACGGGTCATCTGCCTATGTTGAGCAGCGCAAAGACTTGCAGGGTATCGAAGAGCCAGCAGGCTCTGGCAATTACCCGGAACCAACTTGGCTAGGAATGATTCAGCACGACATGATGCTTTGGGATCATGGTGCGCCGCGTGCCGATGGCTCTGTGAGTTGGGATCAGCGTCCAGAAGCCGATGTGAATATCGAGTTTCAGTCTGTTTCTAATCTTGCCGATGATTCGATGCGCCTCGCCTTCGTGTTTAAGGCGGCGGCAGATGCTTACAATACCGACTATCCCGCAACCGTCGGACCGCACATGACAAATACAGATTCCACGCCCTTCATGAACGAGGTTCCCTCTATCAGTCTGCGCGAGAACGAGCGCGGCTCACATACCGGCGGCGGGTGGAACCCTACCTGGCATTCGCCTTTGGATGTGTGGACGAACTTTACAGATAAAGATTTCAGGCTTGGATTGAATGCGGCACAAACTACGCTTGCAGCCGTTGCGAAACTCAGCGGTGCTACGGTAAACGATTGAGTAGGACGATGCTATAAATCAACAAGAATTGAGTCTTGCCGATTTATAGCTGTCTCTATTTGATTAAGGTGTGCCGACGTAGTCTAACTTAGCTAATGCCACGCCATTGTGGCGCAGAATATTGTAGGCCGTGGTCACGTGAAAGTAGATATTTGGCAATGCCCACATCGAGAGGTAGGTGGCGCCAGTAAAATCTAGCTCATACGGCCCTGCCTGAAACTTGATTTGCTTCGCTTCGGTCCCATCTATCTTGTCAGCGGGTAGCGAATTTAAAAACTCGATAGTCTTGCTGATTCGCGCTAGCAGTTCCTCAAAGCTCGATTCGTTGTCCTCAAAGCTAGGCGCCTGTATTCCGGAAATTCTAGCTGCGGCTCCCTTGCTTACGTCGCAGGCGATCTGTACCTGGCGTGAAAGGGGAAACATGTCAGGAAATAGCCGGCCTGCAACAAATATCGAGGGATCAATATCGTGCTCCTGGGCATGCGCGGCACCCTTTTTGAGAATTACGGATAGATTGTTTAGTGCGCGGACGAAATAGGGAATAGATGTGCAGTGCATTGATAACGACATAATTAACCTCAAGGTATTTTTGTGACTCATGCCCCAGATGGGCTATTGAAAAGACCGGGGATTTTAATGTATTCTTCGCTCGCCAGATAGGGCGAGTGTCGCCGTTAATCTAAGCCATGAGGGAATAATAGTGAGTGAAGAAAAAAGAAGCACTAACGGCCGCCGCAGCGCAGACCGCAGACAGGCAGCTGAGAATGCGGATAATTGGCTAGCCGCAGAACGTCGCTCGTTAGAGCGAAGGAAAGGAGAAAGAAGACGCAAGGGATGAGAGCGCTCTGTGACCTAGCAAGGAGAGCGCGTTCCAGGCTTGATGTCAGATGAGCTAATCCTTGCTTTTATGCCTGTAGTTGCTACATTGCGCTCATGCTAGATTCCAGTACCTCCTTACTTCTAAAGTCCGCGGCTTTTCTAAAACCCTACAAGAAGCAAATTGCTATTGCAGCACTCGCTCTGGTTTTTACGGCGGGGCTGACATTGGGCCTCGTTCAATACGTAAGAATCATCGTCGATAGTGGATTTGTCGAGGGCTCAACCGAAGCTCTCAACACCGCCGTCTTGGGCTTTTTCCTCATCGCGATCTTTAAAGCTGTTGGTACCTTCGCTAGATTCTACTGGGTGTCCTGGCTCGGTGAGCGCGTCACGGCCGACATTCGTAAAGCGGTTTATTCCCATATCATCGACTTGCATCCTGGCTATTTCGAAGAGAACCTCAGTGGCGAAATTCAGTCGCGAATCACGACCGATACCACACTCATTCAATCTGTCATCGGATCGTCCGCGTCGATTGCGCTGCGTAACCTGCTGATGATGGTTGGCGGTACGGTCTTTCTATTTATAACGAACCCTAAACTCACCAGCGTTGTGTTGATCTGTATCCCACTCGTGATTGGCCCAATCTTGTACTTCGGCAAGAAGGTGCGACTGCTTTCAAGAAGCAGTCAGGACGAGATCGCGAATGTTGGTGCCTATGTTGGAGAAACTATCCAACAGATCAAGACGGTGCAGGCTTACAATCATCAGAGCCATGATGACAGGCAGTTTTCCGATCATGTGGAGACTGCGTTCAATGTCGCCTTACGGCGCATCATGATGCGGTCCTTCCTTATTACAATTGTTATAACACTAGTATTCGGCGCGCTAGCGGTAATGATCTGGGTCGGTGGCCAGGATGTTATTAACGGCACAATGTCAGCAGGCGAACTAACTGCATTCGTTGCCTACGCGGTGTTGGTAGCATCGGCGGTTGGAGCAATAAGCGCGGTCATCAGTGAGTTGCAGCGTGCCGCAGGCGCGATGGAGAGGCTGATGGAGCTGTTGGAAGCCGAGAACGAAATTAAGGCGCCGCAGACACCACATCAACTCAAGGGCGACTTTAAGGGCTTGCTATCCCTGACGAATGTTACGTTTGCTTACGCTTCGCGGCCTGAAACTCCAGCGCTGGACGGCGTCACATTGCAGATTCAGTCAGGGGAGAGTGTTGCTTTAGTAGGTCCTTCAGGTGCAGGTAAGTCCACTCTCTTTGATCTAGTGCTGCGTTTCTACGATCCACAATCAGGATCATTAGCATTGGATGGCGTCGATATTAGAGAACTCGACCCGCAAGCGTTAAGAAGTCATATCGCAATCGTATCTCAACAGCCGACCATGTTTACTGGTAATGTTTGGGATAATATTCGCTACGGTAGGCCCGATGCTAGCGACGAAGAAGTTCGCGATGCGGCCGAAGCGGCGTATGCGAGTGAGTTCATAGAGAAGTTGCCAGAAGGCTACGACAGCTATCTTGGAGAGTCTGGTATTCGTTTATCAGGAGGCCAGAAGCAACGCATAGCGATAGCCAGAGCTATTCTGAAAGACCCAGAGATTCTCTTGCTCGACGAGGCGACCAGCGCCTTGGATGCCGAGAGCGAACGCAAGGTGCAGATGGCGCTGGAGAAACTAATGGCGAATCGCACCTCGCTCGTTATCGCGCACCGTTTGGCAACGGTGATGAATGTAAGCAAGATAGTCGTATTAGACTCGGGAAAATTAGTTGCTCAGGGGTCACACAAGGAATTACTGCTCGAAAGCGAGCTATACGCAAACTTCGCTAGTCTTCAGTTCTCCGCGAGTCCCGACGAAGCGGTGTTACAGAATAAGTCCTAACGCGGCTCTTTTTCTGTGATGCTATAAAGTAAAAGCATGATAAATTCGAGAGGCCGCCGTGCAGCAGCATGAAATAGTAAGGCTTGTTCGTCGCTGGTTAGAAAAATTTGTTGTCGAACTCAACCTCTGTCCCTTCGCAAAACGCGAGCTTATCAACGACCGGGTGAAGTTTGTTGTAAGCGATGCGATCACCGAAGAACAGCTGCTTGCGGATTTACAGTACGAGTTGTCGCGTTTTCAAGAAGACAGGGAGATAGAAACTACGTTACTGATCCACCCCCAGGTGTTGCAATCCTTCGATGACTACAATCAATTTTTGGATATTGTTGATGCTCTCTTAGATGAAGAGGGTTTTCTCGGGGTTTATCAGATTGCCAGTTTCCATCCACAGTATAGATTTGCAGAAACTGAGTTCGGTGATGCAGAGAACTATAGCAACCGCTCTCCGTTTCCAATTCTACATCTATTAAGAGAGTCCAGTGTGGAGCGGGAAATAGCCAGGCATCAAGATACGTCTCTAATCCCAGAGCGCAATATTAAATTACTGCGTAAGATGGGATCGGCCAAGTTGCAGATGTTACTGCAGCAGACCGATTAAGCTTTTGCCGATAAGAAAGCATGCTATGAGTCAATCACTACTGCCTGATGAAGGTTCCAGCCAGCGCTATAAGCCGCTGGCAGCGCGACTGCGTCCGTTAAATCTTGAAGAGTTTATTGGGCAAGATCATCTGCTGAGCCCCGGCAAGTCTATCTATGAGGCGATTCAGAACAAGCTACCTCACTCGATGATCCTTTGGGGGCCACCGGGTGTAGGCAAGACCACTCTGGCGAAGATTATCGCCGCCACCTGTGACTATCACTTCGAATCTCTGTCTGCGGTTCTCGATGGCGTGAAGGAGATTCGCGCGACCATTGAGCGTGCTAAATATCATCAAGCGGGTGGTTCCAGCCAGACCATCTTGTTTGTCGATGAGGTTCATCGCTTCAACAAGGCACAACAAGACGCCTTCCTGCCCCATATCGAGAACGGTACCGTGTTATTCATCGGCGCTACGACAGAGAATCCTTCCTTCGAGTTGAACAATGCCTTGCTATCCAGAGCACGAGTTTATCTACTTAAGCCTCTGACTGAAGATGATCTGTTAAGTGTCATCAAGAACGCGCTGATCGATGAGCAGAGAGGGCTAGCTGCGCTCAATTTGGATCTGAGCGAGTCGCAAAGTCAGATGCTAGCCCGTGCAGGCGATGGCGATGCGCGCCGCGTCCTTAACTATCTCGAAGTGCTAAGCGACATGGCAGAGGTAGTGAATGGACGCAGGACTATAGCAGACGGCCATATTCAGCAGGTATTAGAAGAGGGCAGCCGACGCTTCGACAAAGGTGGAGATAGTTTCTACGAGCAAATTTCAGCCCTGCACAAAGCGGTGAGAGGTTCATCACCTGATGCCGCCCTGTATTGGTTGGCGAGGATGTTGGATGGTGGCTGCGATCCAATCTACCTGGCCCGCCGCTTAGTAAGGATGGCGTCTGAAGATATAGGCATCGCAGACCCCAGAGCCCTGCCACTAACACTGAGTTGTTGGGACACCTACACACGTCTGGGCAGTCCCGAAGGTGATCTAGCTCTAGCGCAGGCAGCTGTTTATCTGGCTAGCGCGCCGAAGAGCAATGCTGTTTATGCCGCGTTCAGTGCAGCGAAGC
>CALKDE010000066.1 GCA_938082955.1 uncultured Pseudomonadales bacterium | reverse complement strand
CAGAGCTGCTTTGGCTTGAGCTTGGAGAACTGCTGGAGCTGGAGCTCGACGGCGGCGAGCTACTTGAGCTTGAAGAAGGAGAAGGTAGGGCCGGCGAACTGCTCGAGCTCGAGCTACTAGACTGACATGCCGCTAAACTAAGGCTAAGCGCCAGTAAAGCTATAAGCCGTGATAGAGGTGATAAGAGCAAATGCTGCTTGCCCTTGTAGTTCCTCAGATGCGTCAATTCCATGCTTTATATTCCTATTTTCGAATTTTCAGTGTTGGCCAATTTTCGAAATTTAATGACTTTTCGCCACTTTTTAAAGAATTTAGGCTGTTTAGCTAGCCGAGTACAATATCCGCAATGTCGGCAAAATAGCCACTATTAATAGTCTTAAGCGCCTTAACCATAGCTTAACGACCGCGCCTTTCGTCCGGTATTTCTGCCGATTATTGGCTCGATGCTACCTGTTCGCTTAATAAATTAGTACCAATACCGGTACCTAAAATGGTTCTCAGAAGAGCGTTGTGGCTCGCCGTCAATAACCCGCGGCCGAAACCGCATAGAGCGAGCAGACATGCGCAATTTACCCAGTTGCAACTTATTGTCCTCGGTTTCCTCTGAGATACTTTCTACATTCCTAGACAAGCCATTGGCCGTTACGTCAAAGGTTAGGTCCGCATAATCAAAATTCAATACCTCGGTGTCGCCCTCCTTCCTATAGAATGAATCAGGCATCTCAATAGATGAAGAAAATGCGGGAAGTGGAACTACATTGCCGAATAATCGCTCTGTTAATTCTTCACCGTTCTCCAGCTCCTGGAGCATATCCCACGCAAGCTTATAGCTTTCCAAGGTACCTCGGCGGCGGTCGAACATAAGATACCAATCAGCTAAATGAGTAACCGCTTCGGCTAAGGCGTATTTATCATCACTTTGATCCCGATAGAACATCACTATTTCTATCAGGGCACGCTCGCCGGTTAGGAAACCTGAAGATTGTACCCAGCGTTGCTCATTAAGCTTCTCTGCAAGCACCTGCTGCATATTTCTATATTCAGGCCTGTCGATCTCCATCATCAAATCTGCGTTTGTGGCTACCAAGTAAGCCGAATGTGCGATGTTCTTTTGATAATTTATAAAGCGCTCATCGGCTTTTCCAAAATACATGCTCACCAGGCGTGCCGCCGCGTTTAACATTATCTGCGCCTGACGCAGCCTAACTCCTCGCAAATTTCCGTAGCCAATTTTGAAAGCTTGAATATTCCAGGTTGCTAGACGATCTAGCACGGGTATAAGGCGCGGATCATCAAAGCCATAGGCTTTTTGCTGCACATGAAAGAGATAATTATTGTACCGGTCTACCTTCTCCCAATCGCCCAACGCCATGTGGCTGTGTATTAACTGCTCCACTGCGGGGATTTGCTCAAGGGTATAAAGGCCAGAATTAATTCGATTTACATGCACGGCCCTATCCAGGGTCTCAATTGCGCCGACATGATTGCCCTGCTGTTGCTGCAGACGTCCCAAGGAGGCAAGTTCCTCTACGAGACTGCCATCCCAGGCGCCTCCATAGAGCTCAATATCCGCCACTGCGCTGTTGTATTGCCGAATACTATCCACGCGTTGATCGAAGGCTGGGTCAGTCTCTGGATCGATGAGCAGCACCCACCGGGGCAGGGGCATTAATGGGTCTAGGCCTTCCTTTACAAGGATCGGCGAATCGATATACAACAGTGGCGATCGCGAGTGATCGCCCCCTTCAGGCGCCACTGCTTCCTGTGCATACACCGAAGATCCAGACAGGACGGCGATTAAGCTAGAAGCCATGCCTGATACCAAATAAATGTGCTGAAGAAAGCGTAGTCTCATGGTATTGCAGATATTACCCTGTTCCTGTTAATTGCTGGGATGTTCGCCGATCCGCTGGAAGTAATACGTAGAACCTATTCTGCCAACTATTCAGTTATATCACCTGAGAATTTGACCTGTAAATAACTGCCATCCAATAATGACCCCCATCTACAGCTATACGACTTCTGCTAGCAAACCAGTTCATTGCGGAAATGCTAAAATACTACCTGCGAGCCATGCCGCTGAGGCTGCAGTGCCATCACCTTAGCTTCTGTAATACTAAATTACCAAATCCATCGACAGCTACCAACCAATTGGTGGCTACGAACGTTGTCGCTGAATATTCCGTAATAATTGCAGGGCCCTCAATTGATTCCCCCGGATACAAATCTGCGCGCGCCAATAGCTTTGCCTGCTCAACCTCTCCATAGACCTTGCAGTATCGAATATTATTGCAGTGATTTCCCGCAATAAGTGGCGGCAAGGGGAACGGAGTTTTTGCGGTCGACAAGTTAATGCGAATCGTCAATAACTCGATTGGGGCATCGTGGTTGTAACCATAGCGCTGCCTGTGAAGTTGTTCAAAGGCATCAACCACTTCGGCTAGGGCATGCCAGTCGATATTCAGCGTATAAGACTGCCCCTTATATCTAAAGTCTGCGCTGCGTTTCGAAACTAGCGCTGAAGAATCCAGACCCTCCAGGGCCAATTGCTCCATGCCACCGAGCTCCAGTTGCGCAAACTGCTCCCCCAAGGATTGTTCATCAATCTGCTGCACATCGAGACTCAATGTCTTGGAAAACTGCCTTCCTTGATCGGCTACCACCATACCGAGCGCCGATAGTACGCCGCCATGTATTGGCACCAGTGCATTTTTCATAGCCATCGCATCAGCGAGTGCGCACACATGCAAACCGCCGGCACCACCAAAACTCGCAAGTGTGAAGCCCGATGGATCATGGCCCTTGTTCACAGAGATAAGCCTGATCGCCTTCGCCATGTGCTCGTTCGCTATATCAATAATGCCAAGCGCTGTTTCCTCTATTGATAAGCCGATTCTCTGCGCGAGCGGCTCGATACTCGCTTGAGCTCTCTCCGCACTTAGGGTCATGCCGCCAGCGAGTACAGAATCAGATTGCAGCCGACCAAGTACCAAGTTCGCATCACTGACTGTTGCATCAAGGCCACCGCGGCCATAACAAGCGGGGCCGGGGTCTGCACCTGCCGAGCGCGGGCCTACCTGAAGCATTCCTCCGCTATCGACATAGGCGATCGAGCCACCGCCCGCTCCGATTGTCTCCATATCAACCATAGGCACCGCAATCGGATAATTCGAAATTGAGGATTCGCTGCTTCGGCGAATCTTTCCGTCCAACAAAGCGACGTCCGTAGAAGTGCCTCCCATGTCGAAGCTAAGGAATTTCGACTTTCCAACTTGCTTCGCAAGATAGGCGATTGCAGTAAGTCCCCCCGCAGGGCCGGACAG
>CALKDE010000065.1 GCA_938082955.1 uncultured Pseudomonadales bacterium | reverse complement strand
AACTCAATATCCAGAGTTCCCTTCGTGTAGAAATAGGTGTCAGGATAGAGTAAGCCCTCAGGATTTTCGTAGTCCAAGTTCATGCGCTGAGCAATTTCTGTTGGACTACTATTATTCAGACTGCTGCGTATGTTTTCCGCGCTCCAAAGCGCTTCCAGCGCCTGTTGAAAAGTCCAGCCTTCTACAAGCGTTATTCGATATTGCACGGAGTCGCCACGCACTATTTTATCCAGTAACTGCGCTGGCGTGATTCCTGCCGAAAGCTCGTACTCCCCTGTTTGGATACTGTTTTCTGCGCCTTGCAGGCGCGCCCATAATTTAAACAACATGGGACTTGAGAGATAGCCAGCCTTGCTGAGTTCCATTGCGACCCGTGATAGGGAACTTCCTGCTACCACCTCTATTTTTACAGGAGTGGAATCAGCAGATAGTAATCTGATCTCCGAAAATAATGTCCTATAACCAATTAGAACAGCTGCAATGAAGATTGTTAGACCAGCTATAAGTAGGTGTCGTCTGCTCATCTTGTGATGTTTCTAAATAGTTTGCTTTGAATCTCTAGAGCAGTTGCGGTAAAAGGCTTTTCTTTGAGAGCCGCTCGCCAATCCTCATTCTGAATCTCGGCTATTGGCCAAATGCCAAAAACGCTATTACAGAGTAAAATTTCGCCAGCTGTTTTCAGCTCACTTAGGCGAATAGTCTTCCTTGCTACCGCTGTACCTTTCTTTCCAAATTCATCGATCAGGTAGTTCAGCATAACGCCTTCGACACCGCTTTTACTAAGATCTGGCGCAATTAATTGATTGTCGATAGCCAGAAGTAAATTACTTCTGCAGCCTTCGATGACAAAGCCCCCTTCGTCCAAACACAAGCCTTCATCACAATTTTCAGGTATCTGCATGCTGGCCAATACTTGATCCAATCTATTCAGGTGTTTGATGCCCCCTAAAAGCGAATTGCTCGAAAGCCTGTGATGACATACGACTACTCTAGCGCCATTGTTTGTAGCAGGAGCGACATAGTCTATTAACTGGAGTATGCGCGTACAGTCAGATTGCGCAGTCGGAGCATAGCCTCTGCCGCCTTCACCACGAGTTATGGTGATCTTTAGGATGACGTCAGTTGCTTTATTGGCGAGCAATAACTGCGCCATTTCACTTTGCAGTAAATTGAAATTTACAGATAGATGCAGAGTCTCGCAGGCATGTTCTAGCCGTTTGAAATGCGCAGACCAGAGTATCGGTTTGTTAGAAAGAATTCTCACGGTTTCGAAACAGCCGTCACCGTATTGAAAGCCACGGTCACGAATTGAAATGTGTTCCGCTTGCTGTCCGTTTATTAAACTGTGCAAGGGTCCGTCGGGCATGAGAGGAAACCGGCTATTTAAGCCTTGAGAAAATCAAGCTACCGTTAGTGCCGCCGAAGCCAAATGAATTAGACAGCGCGACATTAACTTCCTGCTCGCGGCTTTCATTTGGTACGTAGTCGAGGTCACAGCCCTCATCTGGGTTATCAAGATTTATGGTCGGGGTAATCACCTGATCGCGCAGCGTCAAAACCGACACGATTGCCTCGACAGATCCTGATGCACCTAACAAATGACCTATCATCGATTTTGTAGAACTAACGCAAAGCTTATCGGTATGGCCTGCAAAGACAGTCTTTATCGCCTGCGTCTCGGCTATGTCGCCCGCCATTGTTGATGTACCGTGCGCGTTTACATATTCCACGTCGGTCGCATTCAGGCCTGCACTATCCAATGCATTCTGCATACATTGGGCAGCACCTGCTCCACCTTCTGAGGGGGATGTCATATGGTAGGCATCGCCACTCATGCCGAAGCCCACTAATTCTGCATAAATATTCGCACCACGATTCTTCGCGTGCTCATATTCTTCGAGCACCATGATTCCAGCACCATCGCTAAGTACGAAACCGTCACGATCTTTGTCCCAGGGACGACTTGCGTGCTGCGGATCATCGTTTCTTTGGGAAAGCGCTCTTGCTGCGCAGAAGCCACCAAGTCCGACCCGCGTGGTAGCCATTTCGGCGCCACCGGCGACCATGACATCTGCTTGGTTGTTCGCAATCATATTGGCCGCTAGACCTATGTTATGAGTGCCAGTAGTGCACGCGGTTACAACGGCGATATTAGGACCCTGCAACCCGAATCGAATTGAGAGTGAACCCGCTATCATGTTTACAATTGAGCCGGGTACAAAGAAGGGAGATACTTTACGAGGACCTGATTTTTGAATGGTGACAGTGGTCTCTTCGATACTACCGATACCGCCGATGCCCGATCCAATCGCGACACCGCCACGTTTAGGGTCGAGATTGGACTCGTCTATACCGGCATCTTGAATGGCCTGAACGCCGGCCGCGATACCATAGTGCATGAAGGTATCCATACGCCGAGCTTCTTTAGCCGACATATAGTCAGTGCAGTCGAAACCTTTGACGGAGCCGCCAAACTGAGTACTAAAGTCGCTAGCATCAAAATGCTCAATGGTATTAATACCAGAGTGACCATTTTTTATCGCCTGCCAGGTGGTTTCGACATCATTTCCTACTGGAGTAATAAGGCCGAGTCCAGTCACCACTACTCTTCTGCTCAATGTTTTGATCTCCTGACTTAAAACAGCAAGCGCCAGATAAGCAAAAGCTACTCAAGAATAAACTAGAGTAGCTCTGTTTCGTGCTGATATCAGTGTTACAGGTTTGAATTGATATAGTCAGTGGCCAATTGAACTGTAGTAATTTTTTCGGCCTCTTCATCAGGAATCTCAGTTTCGAATTCCTCTTCCAATGCCATCACCAATTCGACTGTATCTAAAGAATCAGCGCCTAGATCTTCAACAAAAGAAGCAGAAGGTTTTAC
>CALKDE010000064.1 GCA_938082955.1 uncultured Pseudomonadales bacterium | reverse complement strand
GCTCTGCCGACAAACCGAGGGGCTCGTGGATCCTGTAAATCCCATATGTGGAGGATTGTTGTTCGAAACCCAGGTTCTCCTGAAGCGCTGTAAAATAGCCCAGACTCCTGAGACCAAAAACCTTTGTGGGCACGATTGATCAAAGCACCACCACAACCGCGCCCACAAGAGTTTTCTGGAGTAGCAGTGATTTCGGAGACTAGCTCGATTTGAGAAGGATCTGATGTGCGACTTGTAATATCAAATATCTGAAATTTCAGTTCATCGCCTGCCTCGAAATTGCGAATTAGATAGTCCCGGCCTAAGGATTCTGAACCGAAGCCATAATCATAAACCACTGAAACAGATCTAGAGTTGGCACTCACCTGGTTAGGAATATGCCAAACGAGCTGCGGGCTAGTGGGGTCGGATATATCCACAACCGAAGTGCCATTCCACTCGGCTTTGCCTGAAATAGGATTCAGCGTGGCCTCTTGAGTGCGCGAGTTTGGAACATGTCCGATATAAACCCAGTCCCCATTGGCTGGATCCGATTTTGTCGTGACTTGTAAGGCCTGCCTTCCTTGTAAATGGTGGTAACCAATAAGTGAAATATCACGGAACACATCAGCTGAAACCTGAGGTATGTGAATAGCCGTTACAAAAATGGCTAGTGATACTGATTTTTTAAATTTATTGATCATGGATAGCACTTGCTCTGCTCATTTGTTAGTAAAAGTTGGCGGTTCAAACAACACACAACGCCCTGAATAATAGCTACTCGCGTAGCAAATTCCTGTTCCGGCTTGCCTGCCCTGTTCGGCACCTTCAGATAGGAACATAGCCAACCGTAGCATATTCTGGTTTGTAGGTTCATGGATCGATTCTTTTAGAAACTCAGGTGTCCGCATTCGGCTGGTATACATTTGGAATATTGTAACGCTCTGTCTCAAGAAATTCCTCTTTCAGGAATGGATGGGCGATTTTCGAAGCGCTTTGCTAAGAGGACAGAACAGCGTCCAGATCGTTTTCTGTGTATTGTCTAATTACAGGCATCATAGGTTAATTTCAGCGGCGTAACGCTCCTAAATAATAAAAATCGTAGCTGTCTTGCCATGTTGATTTAATTGTTATGCCTTGTTCAAACATCGAAAACGCCCTGCCTTAAAGGTAACCTAATAGCGAACAGGGTTGTTTATCAAGACGCGTAATTTCTTGCTAATTTGCATCATTATCAATTTCACTTTGAGCATCTTCCCATCGCGCACCAACCAATGATCCCACAAAAGAATAGTTACCCTCATGGCAAGCATATTCATAAATTACCTGTCCGTTGTGCATACGCGTAAATGGAATCTGCGCTGTAAACGATTGCAAATATAATTCCGGATCTGTCACGGTGTATTCATAAACAAGGGTACCGTTTTCGCCAAGTGACAACCTTTCTGTGATCTGTGTGTTTACCGTAGAAAATATCGGTGGAAACGACTGCTCTCTGCGTATTTTCTCGGTGTGAATTACCAATGTCTGGTTTTCCCAATGGCCCACTGAATCTCCCATCCATTTGGCAAATCCAGTCGCTGGGTGATCGCTTTCAATACGAATGATCCGAGCATGATACGGATACTCCCCAAGTATCATTAAGTAATCTTTAGTTTGCACAATCTGGGTATAAGGGGACAGGCCGCGCTGATACATCATCGACAATTGTGGACCGGGGAAAAGACAGCGCTCACCGCCGTAGGCTGCTTCTGGCCCATCGAATCTCAAGTTATTGTCTTCGAGATAAAAATAAAACTCATTGGTTTTTGCTCGGTTAACAATATCATGGGGTATTCGGCCGTTAGGCGGATCGATTATTAAAGACGTGCGGTATTCGCCATTAATCATCGCTATATCAATAGGAAAATCATCAAAGTCATCGTCTGCCTGATTAGTAACTCTACCTTCTTGGGGTGGTTCTCGATCCGGATCCAGAGGCAAACTTCTTTTTTGAAGGCTTGCACTTGCTTGCTCAATCAGCGCAAAAGCCTCCTCTTCAGAGTAGGCCTGTCTGTCTCCAAGTTCCTCAGGTCTTTGTAGTGGTGTTTGATGAAGATTTTCCCAATACCCTTGGAAGTCAGGATAGCCATATTCGGTTTTAGGAAGATTAGTAACCAAGTTAGTCTGAGCGAAGACATGGGCCGACACTATAATTAGCAGCGCGCTAAGCGTTCGAGTAAGAAAAGTCATGCTACCTCCCTCTCACAACTTGTGATTGTAATGTGCCGGCCCGGCTCTAAGTCATTCACTTTGGCTTGGCGCTTGCGCACAGCTGATTTTCCATGGTGTTCCAAACTTATCCACTACACTTCCCGACCACACAGTACACCACCACCTCTTTTGACTTGTCGATCTGGCTGATCCAATTAGTTAGGTCTGCGGGGTTTCGGTAGGTTGAATTTGGAATCAAACTTGGGTTCTTGGCGAAGTCTTCCTCTAAGCGAACATCTAGCACCAAGGCCTCTTCACTGGCTTGTGATTTTTTCAGCTGGGCGATATCTACAGATTTTGTGAATGTAGGTCTGTCGTCAGTTCGAATTTTGAATTCTGATTCTTGTTCAGAAGAAGCTATGGGGACTATGCAGAAGAGGAAGGCGACTAGTAAGGGTTTCATAACAATTCCTAGGGAATAGTTGAATGTAACTGATTTTTTTGACAAGAAAATTCTATTGCCAGGCGATTATATGCTCCACCATAAGCTGCAGCGTTTGATTTCCTCTGAACTCGTTGATATCGAGCCTGTAGGCAATCTCGATATCAGTCATCTCAGGAGCCGGCCAGTCTTGCTTGTCAATGTTGAAGGCGATCGCATCTATGGCCTGCTGCGGCGCAAGTTCCGGCGCTAGTACTAGCTTCAAGTGATTCTCCCCTACTCTGCGCTGCTGGATTACTTTGAACTTACCATCAAAGACAGGCTCGGGGAACTCCTGCCCCCAGGGACCTGCTTTTATCAACGCTGCTGCAGTCTCCATAGAGAACTCACTCTGCTCGATTTCTCCGTCACTTAATATCTGCGCCTGAAGTAGCTCTTCGTTTAACAGTAAAGCGGCTTGCTTTTGGAATGCCTGGGTAAAATCTTGCAACTTGTCCTTCTCAAGACTGAGGCCCGCTGCCATCGCGTGACCGCCGAACTTGCTGATCATGCCAGGATTACTGCTGGCCACAGCATCCAATGCATCGCGGATATGGAATCCCTTGATGGATCTAGCGGAGCCTTTAATTTCGTTACCTGAATCGTTCGCGTCTGCGAAGGCGATAACCGGCCTATTGAATTTCTCCTTCACACGCGAAGCGAGAATGCCCACAACGCCCTGATGCCATCTTTCATCATAAATACAAAGCGCCGCCGGAAGGTCACTGTGTTCCAATGAAAATTCCTGTAGAAATTTGAAGGCCTGTTCGCGCATATCGCCTTCTATCTGTTTGCGGTCTTTGTTCATTGCGTCGAGCTGTAAGGCAAGTTTATACGCTGTGCCTTCATGATCTGTTAGCAGGCATTCGATGCCCGTGGACATGTCATCTAATCTTCCCGCCGCATTCAATCTAGGACCAACGCTGAAGCCAAGGTCGGAGGCAGTAAGTCTAGCGCTACTGCGGCCCGCAATCTCTAAAAGGCTAGTAATCCCCGGGCGTGTGCGTCCGCCACGAATTCTTCTTAAGCCTTCGCTTACCAATATACGATTATTGCGATCAAGTGCGACCACGTCCGCCACCGTGCCCAAAGCGAGTAGGTCTAGCAGGTCCGCGAGCTTGGGTTGTGCAAGTCTATTTTCTTCGAACCAGTTGGTTTCCCGCAGCTTCGCCCGCAGCGCCAACATCACGTAGAAGATAACACCCACACCGGCGATGCTCTTGCTGGGGAAATTGCATCCGTGTTGATTCGGATTAACTATGGCATCGGCATCCGGCGCTGTAGCACCCGGCAGATGGTGATCGGTGATGAGAGTTTTTATTCCCGCGGCTTTGGCAGCAGCGACTCCCTCTATGCTGGAGATGCCATTGTCGACAGTGATGATGAGGTCGGGGCTGCGTGTCTTTGCCAACTCGACTATCTCGGGTGTTAGGCCGTATCCGTAGTCGAATCGATTAGGAACGATGTAGTCGGTGTGCTGAAAACCAAATTGCCGGAGAGCCTTTAGAGCTACAACGCAACTCGTCGCCCCGTCTGCATCGAAATCGGCAACAATAAGCACGCGCTGCTGCTGTTGCAATGCATCGATCAACAACTGAACAGCCTCATTGATACCCTTGAACTGTTCGGGAGGGATGAGCTTCTCTAAGCCAAGGTCTAGCTCTTCGACATCTTTGATTTTGCGCTGGCTGTAAACACGCCGCAGAAGCGGGTGCATAGAATCGGGAAGATTTAGTGTGGTGTTTGCCGCTCTACGTTTAACGAGTCGTGACATCAGTACCCTAACTGTGTGAGTGTTTTGTTACGAATTCTGTCACTGCCGCCAAATCGTTTGCTACGACACTGTAATGCTCTTCCTTCTCAAACAAACCTGTTAGGTGAGCCGGCAGCTCTGGAGTTTTCAGTCCAGCCTTGTTGATGGCATCGCTGAACTTAGCCGGATGCGCAGTCGAGAGCGTGATCATCGGCGTGGATGGATCAGTATTGCATTCTCTGGCTGCACGTATTCCAACGGCCGTGTGAGGATCTACGAGCTTGCCGGTATCACTGAATACTTTCGCTATAGTTTCACAGGTGAGCGCATCATCGACTCTCGCGCTAGAGAAGCATTCGCGCATCTGCTGCCACTTCTCATCCGAAACCTGCTGCGACTCTTGACCAAGTTTAGACATGAATGTCCTGAGCATCTCTACATCTTTATCGAACAAATGGAACAGATAGCGTTCGAAATTACTTGAGACGAGAATATCCATACTCGGGGACAAAGTATGACTCAAGTCAGTAGTGGAATACTCGTTGCCATTGATGAAACGGTGCAGGATATCGTTGCTGTTTGTGGCCACAACTAACTGCTTGATGGGTAGCCCAATGCGCTTGGCGAGAAAGCCCGCGTAGATATCGCCAAAATTCCCCGTTGGAACTGAGAAAGAAACAGCTTGCTCTGGTGCTCCTACCTTAAGTGCCGCCGAGAAATAATAGACGATCTGCATCATTATCCGCGCCCAGTTTATGGAATTCACGGCGACTAGCTGACTCTCTTCAGGGAGGAAGGACTGATCGGCGAACGCGGCTTTGACGATGCTCTGACAGTCATCGAAATTTCCTTCAACTGCCAAATTAAACACGTTATCGCCAACGACCGTGGTCATCTGCCTGCGTTGCACTTCAGATACTCGCTGATGTGGATGCAAAATGAAGATGTCGACTTGTTCGGAGTGTCTACAGCCTTCTAAGGCTGCCGAGCCGGTATCTCCTGACGTTGCCCCAAGGATAACCACACGCTGGTCGTTTTTTACTAGCACATAGTCAAGTAACCGGCCGAGCACCTGCAAGGCGAAGTCTTTAAATGCCAGGGTCGGTCCATGATACAACTCCAGCATGAAGTCGTTCTTCGCCAGCTTAGTCAGCGGCGCCACCTCGGGGTGATCGAACTGGGCATAGCTGTCAATGACTATCTTACGCAAAGCCTCTGCCGGTATGTCGTCACCTACAAAGGCAGACACGATTTTTAATGCGAGCTCCGGGTAGCTAAGGTTTCTCCATGATGCTAATTCCTCGATGGAAAAATGAGGCAGCTCGGCAGGCACGTACAAGCCCCCATCTGGAGCCAGACCAGTTAGAAGAACCTGTTCGAATGTCTGCGGGATGCCACCGCCTCTAGTGCTTATATATTTCAACTCGCCATCCCTTCTCTACTCTTTTTTTTACGTTCTAGAATTCTTTAACGCCAGTATCCAGTGAAGTTAACTATTACGCTATCCGTCAAATGACTCAACGCGGATGCGCATAACTTCGCCACTCACATCATCCAGCGCTTCGATCGCGGCGATTGCCAAATTCAATTTTTTCTCTAGTGCCTTGTGGGTAAGAATGACAATTGGCACTGTCGTGCTATCGAGCTCTTGCTGAATGACTGCGTCTATGCTGATATCAAAGCCTTGCAGAATACTGGATATCTTTGCCAACACTCCCACCACATCGTTCACTGGGATACGCAGGTAATATTCTGTCTCAATCTGTTCGATGGACACCACTTCGAGATC
>CALKDE010000063.1 GCA_938082955.1 uncultured Pseudomonadales bacterium | reverse complement strand
CGCTTCTATTCTCACCCCGGCGTCGACCTACAAAGCTTAGTGCGCGGGCTTTACGGCATTATTCGCGGAGTGAATCTGGGTGGCGGCAGCACCATTACCATGCAGCTTACAAACAACCTCTCGTTCGATAGCGACAAAGTCTACCTACGCAAGATCAAATCGATTCCCTTTGCGCTACAGATTGAACGCGAGCTCACTAAGGAAGAAGTTCTGACGTTGTACCTAAATACCGCCTACTTCGGAGCCGGCGCCGATGGCATCGGTGCAGCCGCCTATGTCTATTATGGCAAGGAAGTTAACGAGCTCTCACTAGCAGAGGCTGCCATGATGATTTCATTGCTGCCCTGCCCCTCTGCCTGCAACCCTCTGAGCAACCCGAGTCGATCTATCGAGCGCCGCCGAACCCGACTCGCGAACATGCTTAGGCAGGAAATGATCACGCAGGGGGAATTCAATGATGCTGATCGCGCGCCGATCAGTGCTCGACGCCGCAATCGTGACATCGAAGTCTCGGCACCCTATATCGCCGAAATGGTGCGTCAGCAGCTCTACGAGGAGTATGGGGAAGAAGCCTACAGCCAGGGCTTTGAAGTGGTAACCACTATCGATGGCGATAGGCAACTTGTTGCAAATAAAGCGCTGGTGGATGGCCTAGAAAACTACTACGACAAACGGCATGGATATCGGGGCGCAACTGCAAACTACCCAGCTGAACTGTATTCAAACCAGAACGGTGATGCCAGGCAAGCCTGGATAGAAGAACTACAGGAAGTGTCCGTACTCGGCAACCAGCACCCGGCAATCGTCACGTCTTTAGATGAACTAAGTTTCGAGGCAGTTCTGAAATCAGGGGAAACCGCGAAGGTCGAATGGGACGGTATTAGCTGGGCCTATAAATTCAATTCCAGAAACGACGCCTGGCCACCTCCACAGGTGGCGGCCGAAGTCGTTCAAACAGGCGATCTAATTCGCCTGAAGAGCGTGGATGGTGAATGGCAACTCGGGCAAGTACCGGACATTCAGGGTGCTCTTGTATCCATGTCTCCAAGCAATGGTGAAATCATTGCCCTGGTGGGCGGCTACGATTTCCGGCGCAGTCAGGTAAACCGTGTCATCACTGCTAGACCTCCGGGCTCAAACTTTAAGCCCTTCCTCTATGGCACCGCCCTCGAGCAGGGTTATTCGGCTGCAACAACCATCAACGACGCGCCCATTTCTCGGGGGGACTATCGACCGAACAACTATGAAAACAATTTCCTGGGGCCCATCACCCTGCGCTACGCGCTGAAAGAATCCCGGAACGTACCTGCAGTGCGATTGTACGATCAGGTCGGCGACGACAAGGTGCTCGCATTCGCGGCTAAGTTTGGCTTTCAAACGCAAAACTTCCCACGCAACGATCTCACCGTGGCACTGGGCAGCCAGGACGTTCAGCCAATCGAAGTCGTTACAGCCTACTCGGCGATTGCAAATGGCGGCTACAAAGTCGAGCCTTGGTTCATCAAAGAAATCTCTAACTTAGCTGATGGAACTGTCTACACGGCAACGCCGATAACAGTCTGTGAAAGTTGCCCAACTACGCTGGATGACGCCTCGCCAGAAATAATCCCGGCACCACGAATCATCGACCCGCAGATTGCCTTTATCCTGAACTCCATGCTGCGCTCCGTCATCGAAGAAGGCAGTGGTGCGAGGGTCAATAGAGAGATAGGTCGTTCAGACCTAATGGGCAAGACCGGCACTACCAATGGACCACAGGAACTCTGGTTCTCAGGCTTCAACAGAGACATCGCTACCACGGTATTTGTCGGCTTCGATCAGCCACAACCACTAGGGGAGAGAGAGCAAGGCGCAACGATTGCCGTGCCCATTTGGATCGACTTCATGAAGGTTGCCCTCCAAGGCATGCCTGAGAATACAATGAAACGCCCCGATGGAATCGAAGATCGCCTCATCAACAAGACGACCGGAGCACCCGCTACGCCGGGCGAACCTGATACGATATTTGAGTATTTCAGAACCCAAAACGCGCCGACAGCTGACGGCGCGTTGTTACCAAGTATTGATCCTGCTGGCGAAGAAAACGAGGAGCTTTCTACGGAAACGATCTTCTAGGCTATCTTTAACTTAAAGGGTTTAAACCTAAGGGGCTTAAACTCGTCTAGCACCAAATCGCTTCTTAAATCGATCTACTCGACCGCCGCTGTCCAATACCTTCTGCTTGCCCGTATAGAACGGGTGGCACTGAGAACATACTTCAATAAGAATGTCTTTGCCCAAAGTGGACTTGGTCTCAATTACATTACCACAGCTACAAGTAGCTTTCATGGTTTCGTATTTTGGATGAATTCCGGGTTTCATGGTATTTCCTCTTAGTTAATGTCGCCGCGGCAGTCGTTTGTTCGCTGCTGCACCACATCTGCTTTTCACCCAGAATCGCCTATTTTGTACGGCATACCCATCTGGGGGCGTGCATTCTAACAGAGAAGGAAAAAGACGCAAGTAGTGGCCAAAGAGAAGGTCGGGGCGGGCAATGAATGACTCAATTACACAGTGCGCGCCAAAAGGGCTATTCACGCAACTGACGATGGTTTTTCACGACTTCTGCCATGATCTTGCTGAACAGTTCCGTCACCAGCGCTGGATTCAGACTGTGCTGCTCGCAAAGTGCGCTCAGCTCAGCCAGCTTCTCGGCCTCGCGAGTGGCGTCGACCGGCTCAAGTGCCTGGCTTGCCTTTAATAGACCCACTTGATGAGTGAACTCAAAGCGTTTTCCAAGCAGCCCAACCAACTCTCGATCAATAACATCAATCTGTTCTCGCGCGGCGAGTAATTCTGCTGGTGGGGACTGCGATGTCATTTTCTTGTCCTTAAAACAATTCTTTAGTCACCGCGCTCTGCGCAGGACGGAAACCCGCTGAAGTATAAACTATCGGCATAGCGGCGCAAGGCATCGAAGGCTTCGCTGGCTTTGGTATGTAGCTGTGCCCCCTCAAATTCCAAGTGCGTATTGTTTGCTAAACCTTTTGAACTTACTATGCGAATCCGATCAAGCCACTTTACAGTGTCACAGCAAATGTCAGTCCAAGCTAAAGCAAAATACCACGGCAAAGTCTTACAGGTCGCCGTACCCTCTCCTTTGCGCAGAGTCTTCGACTACCTCCCATTGCCGCAGCAACAAGCTTCGCGCGAGCCTCAAGCCGGAATTCGAGTAAAGGTTTCGTTCGGTCGGCAGCAACTAATCGGCGTAGTAGTAGCAGTCGCCAATAGTTCCATCTTGGAAAAGAAAAAGCTAAAGCCTATCCTCGCCTCGTTAGACACCGAACCGCTACTCAACGATGCCGTCTTTAAAATACTTCTTTGGGCTGCAAACTATTACCAACACCCACTAGGGGAGGTCTTTGCTGCGGCACTACCAGCCAAACTGCGTAATGGCATTCCTCTACGAGAAAACAGTAAAGTCTGGACCGCCAGCGAACCTTCGACTTCCCAGGCGAGCCTGCTAGGTCGTGCAGTAAAACAGAAAGCCTTGCTTAGCTTTATTCGCTCGGCAGGAGAAGTCACCGAATCCAAACTGCGACAAGCTGGGTTCAGCAAAATGTTGCTAGCGCAGCTGCTACAAAAGAACCTGATTGAAGAACATTCTCGGACAGAGGCCGCCGCTGCCTCTTTCGAAGCGCTGGAACCTGAGTCAAATTTCGACCTTGAGCTGAACGAAGAACAGCTTGTCGCCGTAACCACAATCAGCAAAGCCTTGCATGGGTACAAGTGCTTTCTACTCAATGGCATCACCGGCTCCGGTAAAACAGAAGTGTATATGCGCATCATGCAGGAGCAGCTGTCTAAGGGATTGCAGTGCTTAGTTCTAGTGCCAGAGATCGGGCTAACCCCACAGACCATTGCGCGATTTAAGCAACGCTTCAGCTGCCTTGTGGTGAGCCTACATTCGGGCCTCAACGAGACCGAAAGAATGACCGCTTGGTTACAGGCCAAAGATGGAAGTGCGGGCATAGTGATAGGCACGCGCTCTGCCATTTTCACTCCACTGGCAAACCCAGGTTTAATAGTCATCGATGAAGAACACGACGCCTCTTTTAAACAGCAGGATGGATTTCGCTACTCAGCTCGGGACCTAGCAGTAAGCAGGGCACGACAGGAAGGTATTAGCATCGTTCTAGGCTCTGCAACGCCAAGCCTAGAGAGTTTGCACAATGCACAATGCAATAAATTTGTTCATCTGCATCTAAGCCAACGTACAGGCATCGATCAACCTTCCGCGATGGAAGTCATCGATGTGTCCAATGAAGCGATGACTGAGGGTTTCTCAGAACAACTGCTGTATAGAATTCGCAAACACCTACAACAACGCAATCAGGTGCTCGTTTTTATCAACCGACGAGGGTTCGCACCGATACTGAATTGCCAAACCTGCGGCTGGATTTGTGAATGTGAAAACTGCAACACACAGTTTACGGTTCACGC
>CALKDE010000062.1 GCA_938082955.1 uncultured Pseudomonadales bacterium | reverse complement strand
CTGCGCAATTTCTATAACCGTCATCAGATGTCACCTCCCAATCGCGCCTTGGTAAATCTCGTCAAGCGCGACCTAGGAGTTGATAAAGGCAGGAGTATTTATTTGATGAAGCTGTTCCGAGGTACACCTGCGAAGACCGCTAGCAAGATCTCGGGATTACCGAAACCGGAAAACTGTCTGTGATTTTTGACTGCCTCTTTAGATTCGAGACTAGCCTCGGTTGAACCAAGAAAGCGATTCTTGGAGCTTAACTACCTCTCCAATGATGATTATCGTTGGCGCCTGTATTTCTTTCTCAACAGCCAAGTCGGCTATCTTATTTAAATTTCCTACTACTACTTTTTGAGTCTGAGTTGTTCCTTGTTGAATGACAGCCACGGGAGTTGATGAAGACATCCCATGCTTAAGAAGTTGATCGCAGATGTCGGGCAAGCCTGCGAGACCCATATAGAAAACGAGCGTTTGTTGCTCCTTTACGAGGAGTTCCCACTCCAGCGGCACCCGTCCGTCCTTCGTGTGCCCTGTAAGGAAACGAACCGATTGCGAATAGTCGCGATGAGTAAGCGGGATTCCAGCATAGCTCGCGCAGCCTGAAGCGGCGGTGATACCCGGGACTACTTGAAAAGGAATGCCCGCGGCAGCCAGGGATTCGAGCTCTTCGCCACCGCGCCCGAATATAAAAGGATCGCCGCCCTTGAGTCGCAACACCCTATTACCCTCTTTGGCCAAGCGAACTAACATCTCGTTTATGGTCTCCTGTGGTACAGCGTGATCTGCACTGCGCTTGCCCACATAGATCTTCTGAGCATCTGGTCTTAGTTTGAGTAATACCTCGGGGGAGACCAATCGGTCGTAGAGTACAACGTCTGCCTTATGCATAAGCCGTAGCGCGCGCAGGGTTAACAGATCTGGATCTCCGGGGCCTGCACCCACTAGATAGACTTCGCCGCCAACTCGATCATTTTGTGGATTCGTCAGCCAATTATCCAGCGCGGATCTCGCCTCGTCGTCCTGACCGTTATAAACCAGTTCGGGGATTTCGCTGTCTAGAACGTTTTCCCAAAAGCGAATCCTTGCTGAAAAATCATTGATTTCGCTCTTTACTCTTCCTCGAAACGAGCCAAGCAATTCTGCTAACTTGTCTATTCGCCCAGGTATCATGGCCTCGTTTAGCTCCTTGAGCTTACGAGTAAGAATTGGCGAACTGCCGCCGCTTGATATAGCTACAACGATTGGAGAGCGATCGACTATCGACGGCATGATGAAGGAACAAAGATGAGGTTGATCGACGACATTAACTGGGATGTTAAGTATTGAAGCGATAACACAGACGCGCTCGTTGGTCTTAAGGTCATCTGTAGCAGCAACGACGAGGACCGCGTTGTTTATATCCGCTTCTTCGAATTCTCGCGCCGTAATTGCGCAGTCTGTATCCACACAGAGTTTGCGCAGTTCGTCGCTCAATACAGGAGCGACGATGTTTAGATCTGCCCCAGCACGTAGCAGGAGAGTCGCCTTACGAAATGCCACTTCTCCACCACCGACAACGACACACTTCTTGTTTTTGATATTGAGAAATATCGGCAGAAGATCCATCAGACAAGCTGCTCGATCCCGTTCATGTAAGCCTGCAGAGCCTTCGGTATCTGGATGCTGCCGTCGGCTTGTTGGCCATTCTCCATTAGTGCGACGAGTGTTCTGCCTACAGCCAATCCTGAGCCATTGACGGTATGTAGCAATTCAGGCTTTCCTGTTTCGGGATTGCGCCAGCGCGCCTGCATGCGCCGTGCTTGAAAATCGGTAAAGCTGCTGCACGAGGATATCTCTCGATAGCAGTTCTGTGATGGCAGCCAAACTTCGAGGTCATATGTCTTTGCCGATGCGAAGCTGGTATCCCCACCACATAACACAACCTTTCGGTATGGAAGTTCTAGCAGCTGTAATATGGTTTCAGCATTTTCCGTAAGTTCTTCCAGGGCAGCTTCCGAATCTTGTGGCCTAATGGCTTGAACCAACTCGACCTTTTCGAATTGGTGCTGGCGGATCATGCCCTTCGTGTCTTTACCGTAACTGCCTGCCTCTGATCGGAAACAGGGAGTGTGACAGGTGAACTTTAGGGGAAGCGATTCAGCATCAACGATTTTATCTCTCACAAGATTTGTTACCGGTACTTCGGCCGTTGGAATCAGGTAATACTCTTGGTCTCCCCGAAGTTTAAAAAGGTCCTCTTCAAACTTGGGCAGCTGACCGGTACCTAACAAAGAGTCCGCATTGACTAAATAAGGCACGTTAACTTCGGTATAGCCATGCTCTTGAGTATGAGTATCGAGCATGAATTGAATCAGTGCACGGTGTAGCTGCGCAGTTCTGCCAGTCATGACGACGAAGCGCGAACCGGTAATTTTAGTTGCGCTTTCAAAGTCTAAGCCCTGCTCCAAGGCCTCACCTAGCTCGGCATGATCTTTAACTTCAAAATCAAATGACTTCGGAGCACCCCACTTGGAGATTTCTTGATTATCACTGTCATCAACGCCCGCGGGCACCGAATTTGAAGGCACATTTGGCACCGTTAACAAGTAGTCATTCAACTCTTTCTGCAACAGGTTAAGTTGCTCCTTCCTCTCTTCGAGGTCGGTCTTTATGCTATCCATGGATGAGAGGATTTCGGAGACGTCTTCTCCGGCCGCCTTCGCTTTGCCGATCGACTTAGAACGCAGGTTCCGCTCATTCTGCAGGCCTTCAGTTGCTGTCTGTAATATCTTGCGCCGGCTATCCAAATCCGCCAAGCGGTCTACGTCTAGCTCGAATTTTTTCTTCCTGAGCGCCTCAGCAATTGCCTGCGCATCACTGCGAATAATTTTGGGGTCTAACATCTGTCTATTCCTGAATCAGTTTGCTCAGAGCATGACTCGCGTTACCTGCATGCCCGCAAAGGCGGCGAATAAGCAGAGTGCGACGCTACTGACGATATAGAAAAGTGCGGTATTGTAGTGGCCCTGTTCGAATAACAACAGCGCATCGAGGGAGAAAGTTGAAAATGTCGTCATGGCGCCTAAAAACCCAACTGTGACTAGTGGGCGCCACGGTTCTGCGAATTGTGCTTTCTCTGCCAGTACGACAAAGAACACGCCAATCAGGAAAGAGCCTAAAATATTCACCGAAAAAGTGCCTAACGGGAAGCTGCTGTCATTAAATCTCTGCACAGCTGAATGTATCCAGAACCGAGACACGGCACCAAAGGCACCGCCAAAGGCGATTGCTATATAAGTAATCACGTTAGTAAAGCACTTGTAAATTGCGGCACTGACTGCAGAGTTAACGCTAGGCTACTGAGCATAGTCATTCTCAATTATCTCTATATTCACCGGGGGCACGAACTGAAACTGCGCATCAGCTATTGCTCGATTGCGTATCACATTCTCAAAACGCCATACTGTTTGCTGTCCATTCTTGCTGTTCAAATAAATTGATTCCAATTCATCACGCATGAAATTAATAGAGATAAGTTGGTAAACGTTTTCCGCCGCACGCGGAGTCAGCTCAAATTCCTGATGCTCGCTTTCCATCGCGGTAATACCGCGGATCATATAATCGCCATCGAGGGATTCTATGTTGCCGCTGAGCAACTGCGCTGCCAGCTCAGAACGGCTACTATCCCAACTTTCGATCACTACTTGCTCGAGATCAGGTTGATAGTTCCACAATGTTCTGCCGTTGGTAACGATCAATTCAGGAAAGGGAGTCAGCGTTTCCCAGTAGAAGCCATCAGGCTTCTTTAATAGCATCTTTATCTTACTTTCTTCTAGCACGCCACCATCTGACTCGAGGATCAATTGCACGACATCTGCTGACAGTGTCTCTATATTTTTCAACAAGACATCTAAGCGATCAAACGCAGAGCTACTAGTCGCCGTTTGAGCAAAGACAGCTTCAGCACAAGCGCAGTACAGCATAAAAAGGAACAGGGTTTGTTTTAAAGGTTTATTCATTTATAAAAACGTCTAGTTAGGCTTCAGTTAATCGCGAGGCGCCGGTGGCGCGAGAACTTCTCTCGAGCCGCTGCTTCCCATCTCAGTAACGACGCCGGCGCGCTCCATTGTTTCTATCATTCTGGCTGCGCGATTGTAGCCGATTCGCAGCTTTCTCTGCACGGCAGATATGGAGGCTTTGCGTGATTCAGTGACAAAACGAACGGCTTCGTCGTACAGTGCATCGCTTTCATCGTCCTCTACTGTCCCTGAATTGTTCATCGCACCCATGTCTAAATCGTCTACACTTTGCGTAATAGAATCGATATACACCGGCTTGCCACGCAGCTTCCAGTCTGCAACGACTCGATGCACTTCTTCATCACTTACGAAGGCACCGTGTACACGAGTTGGTATGCCACCGCCTGGAGGAAGAAATAACATGTCGCCATTACCCAATAGTTGTTCAGCGCCACCCTCTCCCAGAATTGTCCTTGAGTCGACCTTCGACTGCACCATAAAGGACATTCGAGTCGGTATGTTGGCCTTGATCAATCCGGTTAGCACATCTACTGACGGTCTTTGTGTCGCTAGAATTAAGTGTATTCCAGCTGCTCTAGCTTTCTGAGCGATACGGGCAATCAGTTCTTCTACCTTCTTGCCAACTACCATCATCATATCGGCTAATTCGTCGACGATGACGACAACGCAAGGCAGTGCTTCTAGTTCCGGCGCGCACTGCTCTTCCTCTAGCAGCATCGGATCAGGCTTCCACGTCGGGTCCATTATTGGATTTCCTGATTTTTTGGCATCGGTAACTTTTTTGTTAAAACCTGCCAAATTTCTAACGCCTAGAGCTGACATCAATTTATAGCGTCGCTCCATCTCGGCAACGGACCAACGAAGACCGTTAGCAGCATCCTTCATATCGGTAATTACGGGGGTGAGCAGGTGAGGAATGTCATCGTAAACCGATAGTTCCAGCATTTTCGGGTCGATCATAATCATGCGGACTTGTTCCGGAGTCGACTTGAACAGCAGGCTCAGGATCATTGCGTTAATGCCAACAGATTTTCCCGACCCGGTAGTTCCTGCAACCAATAAATGTGGCATCTTGGCTAAGTCGACTATTACAGGCTTGCCCACAATGTCATGACCTAGCGCCATACTCAGCGGCGAAGAGGCCTTGTCAAACTCAGGGGTAGACAGGACCTGACTTAACTGAATGACTTCCCGGGTCTCATTCGGAATCTCGATTCCTATGACCGTTTTGCCTGGAATGACTTCGACTACGCGCACCGATATCACAGCAAGTGAGCGCGCTAAATCTTTCGCAAGATTGCTTATCCGACTAACCTTTATGCCAGGCGCTGGTTGAACCTCGAAGCGAGTGATAACCGGCCCAGGATTAACCGCCGTAACCTCTATCTCTATGCCAAAATCTTTGAGTTTAAGTTCAAGGAGTTTGGACATCGCCTCTAGAGATTCTTTCGAAAAGCCAGAATCGTTGGTTTCCTGCCAAGCGTCCAATAAGCCAATAGCTGGCAATTCCTTAATTGATGAGGGCGCGAACAGCGTGCCCTGCTTTTCTTTCTCAACTCGCGCGCTCTTCACAGGCTTTTTGATAGCTAGCGCTTTGATCTTCGGTGGCGCCCGCCTCGCTTCTTTCTCAATATGGATATCGAGAACTTTCTTGCGGCTCTCCAAGCGCTTCTTGGTGACCTGCTCCTGCTTTCTTTCTTCGATCCATTTATGGTACTTGGCTCCCATCCGCGACATGATGCTCAGTGTCGTCGCGCCCAGCTTATCGATCACGGCAAGCCAAGAGATGGACACTGTTAGGGTAAGCCCGAACAGGAAAACAGCGAGTAACAGCAATGTACTACCAAGAGTTGCTAATACAGGTATGCTCAGATCCGCAACCAATGACCCGATCACACCGCCAGCGGAAGGCAATTCCTCAGTAATCTGAAAGTGCAAGGTTGCCAAACCACAAGCTGAGATTACTAGTAGGACAAAGCCGCCAGTTTTCAGGCAAAATAAAGGCCAGGAGAACTCAGACTCGAGTACGGATTCGCGAAAAGATGTGTACACCTTGTATACCAGCAAAGCAGGAAACGCGAAGGCAAGATAACCCAATAGGTACCAAAAGATGTCGGCTATCCACGC
>CALKDE010000061.1 GCA_938082955.1 uncultured Pseudomonadales bacterium | reverse complement strand
TCCAACCCTCATACAAAGCCAATACGGGCAGGCAGGCAGCCTTAGCGATACGAGCCAGCGTCTAGAGTATCGCCACAACGATCGGCGCTGGGACTGGCGCTTGGGCTATACAGACATGGGGGATGATTTTCGTGCGGATCTCGGTTTCGTAAACCGAGTCGATTTCAAGTTTGTCGTGGCGACAGTAGGACACACCTGGCGCGGCGAATCGGACGACTTCTTCAATCGCATCCGGGTCGCGCTAGACTATGACAGAACACAAGACCAGTCAGGCCTGCAGCTCGAAGAAGAATTTGAAGTCTTCCTCAATATGGACGGCCCCAAGCAGTCATTTCTCAGTGGACTATTCGGTGGTAGCGAGACTTACTGGAACGGCAAATACTTCGATGAACAGTTCAATCAGCTTAGAGTTGGGTTTACTCCTAGAGCGAACTTGCGTCTGAGTGCCCTGATACGAGTTGAGGATATTGTCGACTTTGCCAATACTCGCCTCGGCAGATCGAAGCGCTTTGGGCCTAGCGTCAATTATCGCTGGGGCAAGCATCTGGAGTTGGACCTCGATCATACTCTACAGCAATTCGATGTAGACGGCGGCAGGCTATTTACTGCGAATCTGACTGACTTAAAGACGACGTACCAATTTAGTGCCCGCAGCTTTCTTCGCTTTACGCTCCAATATACGAACAACAAACGTAATCAGGATCTCTACGTCAGATCTGTGCAGGCACGCACTAAGCAACTCACCACACAGCTTCTGTATAGCTATAGATTCAGCGCCGCCACCCGTTTCTTTATCGGTTACTCCGATGCCGGCTTTCAGAACGACACTTACGACGCCATCGAGAAAACCAACCGCACAGTATTCGCTAAGTTTAGTTATGCCTGGCTCCCCTAGGAATATTTTTCAACAAGAATCCTCGTCCATTAGTTGCCCCAAGATAGAGCGCTAAAACACCTCAGGTTCTCCTATTAAAAGACTCTAGCTGTGGGTAAAATGACGCCTTCTTTTCCCGCGACTCGGACGTATTATTAAATGGGCCAACAAACTTCGCTATACCAGAAGCATCTCGATTCCGGCGCCAAAATGGTCGATTTCGCCGGATGGGATATGCCGATTAATTATGGCTCTCAGATAGAAGAACATAATCTAGTACGAAACCAGGCCGGCATCTTCGACGTATCACATATGACAGTAGTTGATGTGTCTGGCGATGGCGCCGAGGCATTCCTGCGCTATCTATTGGCGAACGATGTCGCCAAGTTAGATGAAGTTGGCCGGGCTCTGTACAGCGGTATGTTGAATGAGACCGGTGGCGTTGTTGACGACCTGATTGTCTACCGCATGAGCTTTGGCTATCGCGTCGTGGTGAACTGCGCTACCCGCGACAAAGACTTGGCCTGGATACGCACCCACGCAGCAGACTTCGACGTCAGTATTGAAGAGCAGCCACAGCTCTCTATTCTAGCCGTTCATGGGCCTGAGGCAATTGACAAAGTCAGCTCGATATTAACTCGTGACCGCGCCGCAATAAGTACACAGCTAAAGAACTTCCGTGGCTTCGAATCGGGATCATGGTTCATAGCTCGCACCGGTTACACTGGGGAAAAGGGCCTTGAATTAATCCTGCCCAGTGAAGAAGCACCAGAAGTTTGGGACAAGCTATTAGCAGTTGGCGTCAAGCCCGTAGGCTTGGGTGCAAGAGATACGCTGCGTTTGGAAGCAGGCATGAACCTTTATGGCCACGACATGGATGAAACCACCTCACCCATCGCCGCCAATATGAAACAAACAATCGCCTGGCAACCCGAAGACCGTGACTTCATTGGCCGGAAGGCGATCGCGGCTCACTTAGCAAAGAGCGAGGCCGGCAAAACGCCAATCCTTACCGGGCTAGTTCTGGAACAGCGGGGTGTGCTGCGGGAGGGCCAAAAGGTTCTATGCGAAAATGGAGAAGGCGTAATTACCAGTGGTAGCTTTTCTCCCACATTGAAGCATTCAATCGCATTAGCTAGAATCCCTGCGAATAGCGGAGCCTGCCAAGTAGATATTCGCGGCACACTGACCGCCGTACGAATAGTAAAGCCAAACTTCGTTCGTTTCGGTAAGAAGGTATTCGAGTAGAAGATTAAGACTTAACCCATAGATTAGCTCTACTAATTCGTAGTAATTCAGCTGCCTAGTAGAATTAAAACCAGCACCGATTAAAAGAGGAACACCTAGTGAGCACATATCCAGACAATCTTAAATACGCCACCACTCATGAATGGGTTCGACTCGAAGATGATGGCACCGCAACGGTAGGCATCAGCAATCATGCACAAGATGCATTGGGTGATATCGTATTCGTGGAACTGCCCGAAGTAGGCGCTACGATTCACGCAAAAGATGAGGTGGCGGTTGTAGAATCCGTTAAGGCGGCATCGGATGTATATAGTCCAATGTCTGGTGAAATTATCGCTACCAATGATACGCTCTCTGAGGCACCGGAAACGGTCAACGCAGTTCCCTACGACGACGGTTGGTTCTATAAGATTAAGATTAGTGACGAACTAGAGTTGGATGAATTAATGGATGCCGACGCGTATTCGGATCACTGCGAAGAGGGTTAGTAAGCTGAGCAACGTAGGCGAATAGCCTTTGCCAACTACAGGCCATCGATTAGCTCTTCATCTTTTTAGCCACTTAAATATCGAAGATAAATTATGTTTTCTGCAAGGACAGTAATGCAAACGCAATCCAATCCAGCGACTAAAAACGAATCCGCACTGAACGACTCCGCTGTGTCTCTCGATGCCCTGCAATACAGCGGCGAATTTATCGATCGACACATTGGCCCGAGCAAAGTTCAGATAGAGCAAATGTTGCAAGTACTAAATTTGGAATCGCTAGATGCGCTTATCGCCAGCACTGTTCCCGAGGCGATAGCCCTAAAAAGCCCCCTAGAATTGGATGGCCCGCTTACTGAAAGCGCAGCTCTTGCGAAACTAAAAGCAATCGCTGAACAAAATGGTACGGCAAAATCATTTATTGGGCTCGGCTACTACGACACCTTCACGCCAAATGTAATTTTGCGCAATGTATTGGAAAATCCTAGTTGGTACACAGCCTATACACCCTACCAACCTGAGATCTCGCAGGGTCGCTTAGAGTGTCTGCTCAATTTTCAACAAATGACTCTGGACCTAACCGCAATGGACCTGGCAAACGCCTCGCTTCTTGATGAGGCGACTGCCGCGGCGGAAGCAATGTCACTAGCGAAACGTGTAAGTAAGAACCGAGCGGCGAATAAGTTTTTCGTTGATCGGCAATGTTTGCCGCAGACCATCGATGTCATCAAGACTAGAGCAGAATGCTTCGGCTTTGAGCTAGTCATAGGTGATATCAATGATGCCGATCTGTCCGAATTGTTTGGTGCTATTTTTCAGTATCCTGCGGTAACCGGCGAAGCGCGGGATCTCACTGAGGTTATCAGCCAACTGCACGAACACAAAGCAATTGCGATCGTCGCGGCAGACCTGATGAGCCTGACACTTCTAAAGCCCCCAGGTGAGATGGGAGCAGATGTCGTAACCGGCACCACGCAGCGCTTCGGCGTGCCCATGGGATACGGCGGGCCGCATGCTGCTTACTTCGCTACTAAAGAAGACTACAAGCGTGCCGTTCCCGGTCGCATCATCGGCGTCTCCGTTGACAAACGTGGGCGCCAAGCATTTCGTATGGCACTACAGACTCGTGAGCAGCATATACGCCGCGAGAAGGCGAACAGCAATATTTGTACTGCGCAGGTATTATTGGCAAACATTTCTGCACTGTACGCGATGTATCACGGGCCCAAAGGCCTTAAGAATATTGCTCAGCGAATTCACCGACTAACTTCTATAATGGCCACAGGCTTGCAAAGCGCCGGCATTGAAATAGTAAACGAAAATTTCTTCGATACTCTTACGCTTAAGGTAGATGCTGGAGATATAGCTGCTATTTTAGATCGCGCGAAAATGAAAAAGATAAACTTACGTATCGACACAGTCGAGCAAGACCAGTCAATCGGCATAAGTTTGGACGAGTGCTCCTCCAGTAAAGATGTTGAAAATATTTGGCGGATAATTCTTGGCAATGCAGCACAGAAGCTTTCGGCTGCCGACATCGACGCGCAAATCGTAAGTGGCGAAAAGGCAGCAGTTATCCCAGACAATCTGATTCGTCACAGCAAGTATTTACAACATCACAACTTCAATAGCTATCATAGCGAAACCGAGATGATGCGCTATTTGAAGAAGCTCGAAGACAAAGACATTTCACTTACCCATTCGATGATCGCATTGGGTTCCTGCACGATGAAACTTAACGCCTCTGCGGAGATGCTCCCAATTAGTTGGCCCGAGTTTGCAAAACCGCATCCGTTCACCCCAATAGAACAGATGGCAGGCTACCAACAAATGATCTCCGGTCTTGAAAAAATGCTAGAGGTAATTACCGGTTTTGATGCCGTAAGTATGCAGCCGAATTCGGGTGCTCAGGGAGAGTATGCTGGCCTGCTGGCCATCAAGAAGTACCTTGTGAGCATCGGTGAGGGTACACGTGATGTATGCCTAATACCGACTTCGGCACACGGCACCAATCCCGCCAGCGCACAGATGATTGGCATGAAGGTTGTCCTCGTTGCCTGCGACGACAATGGCAACATCGATGTTGAAGATCTGCGCAGCAAAGCTGAAGCAAATACTGATAATCTCGCCGCGTTGATGATTACCTACCCTTCCACACACGGAGTGTATGAAGAAGCCGTGAAGGAAATCTGCCAAATCGTTCATGATCATGGCGGGCAAGTATATATGGATGGTGCCAACCTCAATGCGCAGGTTGGAGTCGCGAAGCCCGCTGATATCGGAGCTGACGTCTCTCACGTAAACTTGCACAAAACATTCTGTATTCCACACGGCGGCGGTGGCCCAGGTATGGGCCCAATCGGAGTAAAGAAGCACCTCGCTCCGCACGTGGCGAACCATTCCCTGATTAAGCTGAACGGGCCGGAAACTAATAATGGCGCGGTTTCTGCCGCGCCTTGGGGCAGCTCCGGAATACTACCAATTTCCTGGATGTACATCGCTATGATGGGTGCCCAGGGGCTACTGAAGGCGACTCAGGTCGCAATTCTCAGCGCAAACTATATCGCTATCAGATTGGCCGAGCACTACCCGGTACTCTATACCGGCCGCAACGGCATGGTGGCTCATGAGTGTATTATCGATCTACGTCCACTCAAGCTCAGCTCGGGCATCAGTGAGGAAGATGTCGCTAAGCGGCTTATGGACTTCGGTTTTCATGCACCAACTATGTCTTTCCCAGTTGCTGGAACGCTGATGATTGAGCCAACAGAGAGCGAGTCGAAGGCGGAATTAGATAGATTCATCGACGCACTGATCCAGATTCGCAAAGAAATCGCAGAAGTCGAGTCGGGTAATATCGATGCTGAGAACAACCCGTTAAAGAATGCGCCCCATACCCTCGCCGACATAATGGATGAGAGTTGGGACAGGCCTTACAGTAAAATGCAGGGCGCCTATCCTAGCCAACCAGAAGACACAATTGCTTCGAATAAGTACTGGCCGAGTGTAAACCGCATTGATAACGTATACGGGGATAGGAATTTATTCTGTGCCTGCCCAAGCATCGAAAGCTATGAATAGCCGTAGTAGAGAGGGAGTGAAGCTCGTCTAGTGCGAGCTCTTTCTATCGATATGCGAATTGCGCATCTTCTTGAGAGTTTCTAGTTCGCTCTGGATTCGTTCCAACTTCTCCTCAAGCTCTTTCTTTTCCGCGATAATTTCTTCATCTTCTTTGGATTCGAATTGCTTGTAGCTCGAATACAGCTTCATCTCTTCGTGTTTGAGCTGACCAGATTTATATGACTTGAAGTAAGAAACTTGTCGTCTTACAGCCAGGCCAGGTATCAACACTATAGATACTGCAAGAACATAGGGCAGAGAAACCCAAAATAAAAAAATAAATTGAACATACCGCTTATGCATAAAGATCCAGGAGATACCGAACATATAGATGCTGACCAAAACTCCAACGGCTCCAATTAAACCGCCGAAGAACCAAAGTGAATCTCCTAGCTTTTTAATACCACCGTTACCATCAGGATCGTTAGGGTCTAATGTGTACTCAAGAGTGAGAGCGAATTTTAGATAGAGCACTATCACTGCGATGATTGCTAACAGGCCCATGCCGCTAGCCAACCCGCCTAAGAAAAATCCGAAATAGGCCATCACCAGAGAAGAGCTTGATTCGAAAAAAACTAATGGAATACCTAGAAGATGTCCGACGATGGCGTTTACCACTCCAGAGGCTAACCCCACAAGGAGCAACCATTTGTCACTCATCCACTCATCAATATCCTTTAAGCTGACAGCATACTTACCTTCGATGTCGCGCATCGCATTAAGGTTGCTTCGAAAAACATCCGTGGCAACGTAGAGCACAAAAAATGAGGTTGAAATTATTAGGGCTAGGGTCCAGAGATTTTCGCTAAAGAAAACCGTTCTATCCGACAAGGAATAATACTGAAGCAGCCCATATCCGATACCAAAACCGAGTGAAATTCCTAACTTGCTCCCATAACCTAACCCGCAACTATCACGATAGGGGTCGTAGAAAGGGTAGAAATTTGATGCCTGCGACTTAGACATTTTCCCTCGATTTAATGAAGGTTGTAGCGAATTATCGTAGCCAGATAAAAATCAACTTGGCACCTTCTCTGCCAAGCTATCTCACCTTTTCAATCCCCTTCAACAATTCTTTATTCCATCATTCAGTGGTGGCTTTTTATTGTGCTGTTGTCCTGTATATTGGCCAACGACCTATTATTCTCTAGCTTAAAAGAAGGCTTGTGCTGCAACAAAGATTTCCCGCAGAGGAACCGATTCCGCAATAACAGATGGTACTCTTCACGAAAAGGCCTCGCAATGAAATTTCGATACCGTTGCAGACCGTTGGTGTCAATATTTATGAATTGTCGAACTGCTCGATGACGCTTCAAAAAAATTGGCTTGTAGGTAAACGCGTTCGCACAATAACTGGAATAGCCGTACTCCCCTGGATGACTTTCGCTGTTAAAGTCGAGCACGTGGCGTTCGACAAATTTTTGGCAATCCAGGGTGAGGTTGTCACCTAAAATTCGGCACACAGGCGGCTCATTCTGCCAAGCAAAAACACGGCGCGCGAATCGAATCAAGTAGTATCTACTATAACTATCATTGAGAAACCTAACGAACGAATCGAAGCCCGATGGCGTCGACGGTGTAAATACCAAAAATAGTTCTTTCTCCATCAAAAGATAAGCATGCAGTTGCACGTGGAATGCATTCTGACAATGCAGGAGGCGACGAAGATAGAATTCTTTGCACGCATCGTCAAAAAATCCAGTGCCGAACGCCTTCTCTTTTATGACAGTGAAATAGGTTTCCCCCGGCATTAAGCTTCTAGTAACCAATCTCTATTCGCCTCCTTTCAATCGCTGACTCTTCATTTTTCTCCAGCCACTTTTTGCAGTTCATTCTGTGCTCCTAATTCCAGCAAGCAATCAGCTAGGCCAATTAATTCCGCATTATGTGTTACAAGAATGAGAGTGGTCCTCAAATCGCGGATGCTCGCAATGATCTCACAAGCTGCTTTAATGCTTAGATGAGATAACGCTTCATCCAACACTAGTATCTTCGGATGTCGATAAAGCGCCCTAGCAAGTAGAACGCGTTGTACCTGACCCGCAGAGAGAGCCACTCCCATCTCACCTACCTGTGTGTTAAACCCCATAGGTAATTTGTTTATGTCATCATAGATACAACTTATCCGGCACGCTGCCTCTAGTCGCTCTGAATTTAACGGTTCCAGCTCTAGGTGAACGTTGTAGGCAAGAGAACCCGACAACAAGCCGTCTTCGTGGAGCACGGCTGCAACTTGTGACCTGTACTGACTTACTCCGAACTCAAGGATCGAGCGGCCATCAATACGAACCAAACCCGCAGACGGTGTGGCCAAACAAAGCAATAGTTTCAAGAGCGTCGATTTACCGCACCCGGAATGCCCTGAAATAGCGAAAAATTCGCCGGCGGCGATGCTAAAGCTAAGGTTCCTAAATAATTCGGGCTGTGCCGAGGAATAACTAAAACTAAGATCGTTCACCTCAATGGCACCGGAAATCCTTCGCTTGAAAAGATTGGTATCTTGAAAGCTCTGTTCTGGCTCTTCAAAAATAATATCTGATACTCGATCGAGTTCCAGCCTTAAGAGTCGAATCTCAGTTAGTTTAGGAAGCATTGCGGCCACTGAGCCGGAGAAATTTTGCTTAAGAAACACAAAGCTCATCAATTGACCTATGGTCAGTTGGCCACTAAATATTGCGGATGAGCCTAGGTAGATCGTCGTAACATGATCTATACCAAATAGAAGACTATGCAGGGTGCTTAAACTCAGCTGAAGATGTCCAAGTCGGTAGCTCGAGTTAATAAAATAAGCATAGTAGTTCTGCCACTGCGACAAGCGCTCAGACTCAATCGCGTAATTTTTGGTTACCGCTATACATCGAATATTTTCCATGAATCGAGTCTGTTGTTTGGCCCCGCTTTGTAGCACTTCCTGTCGATACGATCTTTCCCTAGATACCCCCAGAAGACGAATAAGTGACAAAATAGTCACGAAAAAAAGTGCGACGAATGCCAAAGTCGGACTGTAGAGAAATAGCAGGATAAAGGTTAGGAGTGAGAACAAGCCGTCTACTATCACCGTAATCATCTCCTGGGTGACGAGCTGTTTGATATTGTCGAGTGAGGAAAACCGGGAAACAATATCCCCCATCTCTCTTCTTTCAAAGTACGATAAGGGCAGTCTAAGCAAGTGTGCAAAGGTGTTACTTACCATGTGAAAGCCCAGTTGGCTGGAGAATTGTAGGAGCACCACTCCTCTAAAATAAGTGACAATTGTCTTGGCTAGAATGACTAGCGAGAAAAGCAGTGCAACGAGAAAAATGATATCCATGTCCCCTTTGCTGAGCCCCTGATCAATCACCAGCTGCAGATAAAGCGGGAAGATAAGCGACAACACCTGTAGCAAGAGTGAGAGAAAAAAAACTTGTCTGATGGCTTGGCGAAAGCTAGGAGTTGCCTTGAAAAGCACCTTCAAAGAAACTTCTTTTGCTTGCCTTTGACGCGTAAACGAAACAGTTGGGGACAACTCAATCGCTATTCCTGTGAAATGGTGGTCCAATTCCGATAGACCATATTTTCGTATACCCATCGCAGGGTCGTGGATAACGAATGATTTGCTCGTGATTTTCTTTAATACAACGAAGTGGTCCGTGTCCCAATGCAGGATTGCCGGAAGAGTTAGTAGGCCAATATCTTTGAGATCAAGTTTAAGAGGTCTTCCTTGAAGGTCAAGTCGCAGACCAGCTTGCAATAAGTGTTTTACAGATGCGCCACCGGCCGGCATGCAGAGGCTTTCTCGCAAGGTACGTATATCTGAAAACTTACCATAATAGTTGGCAATCATAGCCAGACAGGCTAAGCCGCATTCAGCCATTTCATTCTGGAATATCATGGGCATTGTATCGCGAGACCTGAAAATATCGATCATGTCACCTTGCCCTGCAACCCCAAGATAGGCCTGAAGATGAACTGCAAGAGCGACATTTCCCAGAGGACGAAATCTGCCATGAGTGTCGCTCCGCTCTGCAGTGGGTACAGTGAATCTCCCTGTACCATGGATTCATGTAGCTCTGCGGTTACCTTGAATACAGGCTCGTTAATGCCAGCGATTGGCAATACAGTTTCTCTCGGATCCAGCCTAGCCCTTCCAATGGCGGCCACCGTTGCCTCGTACCGACCGTAGAGCCTAAAGTCGAATGCGTCGTATCGAAGCAGGACAGACTGTCCCGCCACTAGCTTTGCCTGCACTGCCGCCGGCACGTAGAGGGTAGCTTGTAGCTCCGTGTTAGACGGGTTAATAACGAATAACGGTTGATTCGGCAATACCGACTTGCCTCTTTCTAATCCCAACTCCGCTACTATACCCGGCCCTTGAGCAACCACCGTGAATAGTGCCTGGTTGCTCAGGCTCATGATTTTTTGATCGATTACCTGCAGCTCTCGTTGAATCTGCAGGCTGGCCTGTTCTGAATCGAACTGCGCGAGTTGCTCAGCGTTGGCCAGAGAGTTTAGTTCATAGTCATATTGCAATAACCTTTGTGAAAGCATCTGCCTGCGGCCGAGAAGCTCCAGGTGTGCCTGGTACAGTTGATCGAATTCTCGAGTCGAACTGTTTCCCGCTTGAAGCAGTGTCGAAACTGCCAGACGGTTTCGATCACTCAGCTGAATTCGAATTGTCAGCAACTCTACTTCCTCCTCAAGGCTTAGCTTACTGCTGTGGACATTCGCCACAGCCAGCCTGCTCCAATGCCTAGACTGTTGCTGTGCCAGTTGCTGAACCTGAGATTTCTTAACTAGTAAGCCGCGATCGGTACCCAACTGCTGTATGTTTTCCTGCACAACAGAGGCTCCTTCTCCGTTATAAATACCGGTAGAAAATGACGCTAGTATGTCGCCCCTCTCGACTCTTTCGCCCAGATTAACGTGAATCTTCTCCACTCTCGCGGCAACCGCAGAGACAATTTTCTGAACATCCCCTACCGGTTCTAATACTCCTCGCGCCGCGACTGTTTCCTTATAGGTCGTCTTGGTTAGTAGATACGTCGCGGCAAGCAACAGGAGTACCCACAAAACTAGTTGCAACTTGAAGTAGTTCGCCAGTGCAATCACAGGCGCGGATGGGGAGCCCAACATTTTATGAGCAATCGCCCTGTCACGAAACAAGTTGTCTGGGTTCTGCTCGACCATTAAATTTTTCTTATGATTAGATAGTAGATGAAGCAAAGACTTTTACTAAGTCCTCTACCGTAGCTAGTGATGCTAACTCAGCATTACTCAATGTCTTCCCATAGTGATTTTCTAATTCGAAGAGGCTCTCTAGTAGATCCAGAGAATCTAGATTAAGCTCACTAAGAGTTGTCTCTCGATCGAAGATAGCCCCATCGCAATGCTCGCGTAGACATTGCATAACACTTGCAACAAGATATTCATCCATTCGAAAGTTCATACTGACATTCTTCGTCGCTTTTAATCTGTATTAGCTGTCCATTGCACTAGTTTCTAACACCGAGAAATAGCCCCTGAACTCGGCTTTGAGAAATATCCTGGCAACAAGGAGAGAAATCTCCACTGCTCGGGATTTTCCAGGAACACAGGCTCGAAGAACGATACCAAGTCCTGCGTAATTCTCTTCGCCCCCATTCGCAGTGTTTCCGAAGGCAAGAGTTCCGGCTCGATCTGACTACCTAATTTCAGGTAGCTAGAATTTCCTGTTGAGTAGTTGATGAAGGGAAGTAGTGGCACTCTGTTCGCAAGCGCAAGGATTGCAGGCCCGATTGAGAACCAAGCCTGCCGATCAAGAAACTTCACTTCGATAGTTTCATTGAGCCCAGGAGGAAAATCACAGAAAAGAAGTATCGATGCATTGCCCGCTCGGAGTATCCCAGAGAGCTGCAACGAGTCGGTTTCACAAAGCAATAATTCGCTCTTTGGGCCTAGCGCGCCGCGGTCAAAGCCTGCAGTCAAATTCGAATAGCAGGCATCACAACTCCTATTCAGACTTAATACATATTTGCTTCGCTGGTTGCTATCTAGACTAAACAGACTGGCAGATCCGTACAGAAAATCGCCACAGTGGAACGAGGTAACAATACGTGAGCGGCCATCTTTTTTAATTAAGTTTAGATAGTCTTCACGCTGGGGTATTACAAAACTTTCGCAGTAACGCTGAACGAGCGAGGCTCGTTCCACTTTGTTCCTTCTCTGCTCAAACCGAAAATTATGACGCCGATTCTTAGCCAGGAGGGAGTTGACAATATTGACCGGTTGCCGAAAGGCATAGGCGATCTGATTTTCATCATCCAGAGTGGGCCTCTCAAATAGCGCTTGTGTGAGCGTTTGGAATTTTTGCCCTGCATTTGGGCGTAACTTTTCGAGAAATAAATTTAATGACTCAGGTAGAACCGGATGCTTGTGCTTAAATGCGGAATAGATCACCAGCGCTGTCCTTAACTGCTCAGTAGTTTCTCCCTAAGTCTAGGACAGCATCTGA
>CALKDE010000060.1 GCA_938082955.1 uncultured Pseudomonadales bacterium | reverse complement strand
GCCTATGGGCAGATTCTCTATATTGATCCGGCCAATGAGTTGGTTGTTGCCAAGTTTGCCTCCAGCCAATTATCACCGGGATACCTTAATGACCCCATCGTAATGCCAATGATAGATGCTGCTGTCGACTGTATCCTTAACGCGTAAAAACAGGGCGTCGGCCACAGCGATTAGTTATACGTCGCGACCTAGGCGTTTGATAGTAGTCAGAGATTTTGTCCACTTGAGTTTCCCCGCAGGAACATCCTGCGCATAGAATGCTCGAAACCAGGCGAGCGATATCAGCTCTGCCACCTGCTCAGGCTTCTTCGCCAACTTTTTGTGGCGCGCAGATTTACTGATATAAATCTCCCTGAGCAATTCATCCACCATTGCCGACATGGACCAGACCAGCAGAGTTTTTACTTCAGTATTTGCCTTTTGCGCCGCTTCAGCAAAGTGCGATTCAAAGTCTTGAATCACTCGCTGGCACCAGTTGTGGTTGTTTTTTTCACGAAACCGTTTGAACGCCGATCTCTCGCGACTAAGCGGCTCGATACAGGCCAGTAGTGCCGCGTTGCGGGCATAGGTAGAGACGTAGTAGAGGTTGGATTGGAGAATTCTGTCGAAGGTGTCGCAAGTTTCAATATGAGGACGACCCTCGGACAAAAAAGTAAAGTAGGCGATCATCACCGCTTCGGCAGCGAATGAGCAATTCTCGAAATACAGGTAAAAAGTACCCCGTGCCATTTGAGCATCAGAAACAATGTCTTTGACCGTCAACGAGGTGTAGCCAACAGCCTCAAGCTGACGCGCTGTGGCCGCCAGAACCCTAGCATGCGTTACCACCCGTTTAGGGCTGCCCTCTAAATCAACAGCTTGTTGTGTCAGAACTTTACTAAACCGAATTGCTTTAACCAAGTTAGAAGCACAGCCTCGTTGAATACACGAAAAGAATTACGGTACAGGGTAGATCACCGCTTTTTATTGCACAAGTCGCAGAAAACGCGGTTCTTCCTGCGAATATCAATATCTATAAGGATGTAAGAGCATTCAATACTTCGTGGTTGCCTGGTTGAATACGCACGCATTCAAGACTGCAGGCGCCACCTTTAAGTGGAACTGTGTTTCACCTAAAGGGTTTCAAGATTGATCACGAAGCAGACGGCGCAATATTTTTCCTGAAGCCGATTTAGGAATTGAATCTACAAACTGAACTATGCGTACCTGTTTATAACTTGCCACTTTATCCGCCACGAATCGTTGGATCTCTTCCGCTGACGTCGACTCGCCTTCTTTTAGGGCTATGAAGGCTTTAGGTAATTCGCCTGCTTCATCATCGGGAACACCAATCACTGCGGCATCGGCTATGGCGGGGTGAGTTACCAGCAAGGCTTCCAATTCCGCCGGCGGTACTTGAAAGCCTTTAAATTTGATCAGTTCTTTGAGGCGATCAACAATCGTAAAATGGCCATCATCATCTACATGGCCAACATCGCCTGTGTGTAACCAGCCATCTTCGTCAATTGTTGCTGCAGTGGCCTCGGCGTTATTCAAGTAGCCTGTCATCACTTGCGGCCCTTTTACCCAGATCTCGCCATCTTCACCGATACCGAGGCCTTTTCCAGATTCAGGATCAACAATTTGACCCATCGTAGAGGGTGTCAATATACCAATAGTGCCAGGCTTAAACTGACCCGCCGGCGTCGCATGACTCACCGGCGATAATTCCGTCATCCCATATCCTTGAGCAACTTCACAGCCCAGGCGAGTTGCTGCTTCCTCAGCAAGCTCGGCACCCAACGGAGCTGCACCACTGAATACCGACTGCAAAGTACTCAAATCATAATTGTCCACAATCGGATGTTTAGCCAGAGCAAGCACAATAGGAGGAGCCACGAATGCTCGAGTTACCTTGTAATCCTGCGAGAGCTGGAGGAATTGCTCCAAATCGAAGCGCGCCATAGTTACAACTTTGCCTCCCTGTGCTAGAGCACTATTCATTAGTACCTGCATTCCATAGATATGAAAAAACGGCAGGAAAGAAAGAATCGTTTCGCCTTCCGCGATAGGTAACATTGCAGAGGTTTGCAGTAAATTTGCCACAAGATTACGATGGCTCAACATGACACCCTTAGACAAGCCAGTAGTTCCAGAAGAATAAGGTAAAGCTACAGTGTCATCAGGAGAGACTTCGACCTGATCTTCTAATGGCTCACCAGCTAGCGAGGAAAGTGAGGCAACATCGCTGGGATCGATAGTGAAGATTTCCTCGACATCAGTCCCCTCAACAGCTTCTTGCGCCACTGACAGGAACATCGACACAGTGACCAGTAACTTCGCGCCGGAATCTTTCAGCTGATGTTTTACTTCATGGGCTGTATAAGTGGGATTAACTGTAGTAACTGTACTTCCCGCCCATGCAGTGCCATGAAATACCACGGCATACTCGGGAATATTGGGCGCCATTATGGCGAGCACGTCGCCTTTACCGAAGCCACGTTGCTGAAGGCCACCGGCTAAGGCTTTCACTTGCTTCGTGAATTCTGCATAGGTCAGCGAACGCCCGGTACTCCCCTCGACCAGCGCAGGCTCGCTTGAAAGCCGCTGCGCATGCTGCAAGACAAATGGAGTTAATAGGGTTTCCGGTACAGTGATATCAGGAAGTAGGCTGCTGTGAATCATGCTTGCTCCAAGCGTGGGGAATTTTTGATGGATTATGTGCGCATAGATTGCCAGATCACTATCGTTACGTCACGTGATTAAATAACGTTAATGACTGAATTTCTCTACTTTGTGCCCAGTATTGGCCTGAGGTTCATAGAGATAGAAAGCCATCTGTTATCTATCAGCCCTATTGAGTCCAGAGCTTGATTACACACTGGCGTTTTTGCGAGCGGGCTACCCATATCCACGCAATGTGGTATAGGCAATTTAAAGACGGTTTATAGACAGTAATGAAGGTAACATCGAGGCATTGTGCCCCCTATTCTTACTGCCTGAATTGAGCGAGAATGAATCCTGTTTACTATTGCAGACTCAGGCCAAAGTGAGACAATTAACACTATGCTAAGAAGAACACTCTCTGTACTAACTAGCCTTCTTATTCTCCAATATGCACATGTAGCTTCAGCTGCAGAAGATTCAATAAGTCTG
>CALKDE010000059.1 GCA_938082955.1 uncultured Pseudomonadales bacterium | reverse complement strand
CGGCCGGGTTGTTACCCTCCAGCTTTGCCAAGATTGTATTGCTAGTGTCACCAGGCAAACGTTGAAGCTTAACCAATGGTGTGTTGCCGATTTGTGCCTGAATACTTAGATAGGACATGGGTGAGTGGCCAGCAGCAAGTTTAAGAAGGTGTCACAAAGCGCAAAATTCTACACCGAAAGCGCAGCGGACGAAAGCTGACGGCTGATTACAGACCTCGAGAGAGAATCCGGATGAGATGACGCTAAGCCTAGCCTACTTCGCAAATAGGCTGCGGCTGTGAAGAGGCTTGCCACCTAGATGCGCCGCCAGCGCAGTTCTCAAGAGGCGTTTTGCGGCTTTGGCTACCTCAGTATCTGTCAGGTCATGCTCGCGCAGGGAGACTATATGCGCGCCTAGATAGACCTTGCTACTACTGTGCTCACCCTGATCAGCTAGAACTTGGAAACCAATGTCCGGCGTAAACCGATAACTTCGATCCACGTCGATTGACTCGTGAGAGTGACAGTCCGAATCTAGGTTGATGCCATAGCCCAACTCACTCAACAGACACAACTCGAACTGACGTAGCAAAAGCTGGATGCCCGACTCTCCTTGCAGCGCTGCTAGCGTATCCTGATAGGCTAGATAGAGTTGTTTGTGCTCGACGTGATTCATTAACAATCGCGTCAACAATTCATTGACATACATGCCGCTAAACAAGCGTTGTCCTTTTAGCCTCATCGCGCCTAAACTGCTTTCGAGGCCAGTTAAAGTTTTCAGCTCACCACGGCCGGAGAGCGAAACCAGTAGCGGCTGAAAAAGCTGGAGGAGTGAACGGTATTTTGACTTAGCGCTGCGTGCGCCCTTGGCGACCGCGCGTACACGGCCATAGTCCATGGTAAAGAAATCGACTAGCAAGCTGGTGTTCTGAAAAGGCTGGCTGTGTAATACGTAAGCCGGCTGTAGCGCAACTCTCGAATCCATGATCGTCTCAGCCGTTCTCTATATTCGATACTGAAAAAGTCATTTTACTTGTTTTTGGCCGTCGCATTACCCTGCACAATGCCGTAACTATCTGTCTACATAACCTAGGCTCTGCAACGCTCTTTCGTCGTCAGCCCAGCCGGATTTGACTTTAACCCAAAGATTCAACATAACCTTGCTCTCAAATGCCGTCTCCATATCTTCACGGGCAGAACTGCCGATCTGTTTTAGCCGATCGCCATCCTTGCCAATCACAATTCTTTTCTGTCCTTTATTGTCCACCAAAATTAAGCCGTGAATATGTAATACTGATTTAGCAGTCTCAAATTTTTCGATCTCTACGGTGACTTCATAGGGCAATTCATCGCCCAGCTGCCGCGTAGCCTTTTCGCGAATCAATTCGGCGGCGAGGAATCTAGAGCTTCTATCAGTTACCTGATCTTCAGGGAAGAGAAACGGCGCCTCCGGTAGTAGTGCTTTTACCAGTTCGTCGATGGTGTCTAGGTTGTGACCACCAAGGGCGGAGACGGGAACTATTTCTGTAAATTCCCGCTTCTCCCTTAACTTCGCGATATGCGGTAACAACTCTGTCTTGTCCTGAACTAGGTCGATCTTATTGATAACCAATAGTACTGGCACGTTTGCATAGGTCAGCGCATCTAATACATATTGATCCGCTTCATTCCAGATGAAGCGCTCGACAACGAATAACACCACATCAACGTCTTTAATCACGTTAAGCACAGTGTCGTTCATAACCTTATTCAGCGCCTTGCTGTATTTAGCATTCAGACCTGGCGTGTCAACGAACAGACACTGATGATGTTCATCACTGTTTATTCCCATAATTCTATGACGCGTAGTCTGCGGTTTGCGCGATGTGATACTGATTTTTTGATGCAGCAGATGATTCAGCAGCGTCGATTTACCCACATTGGGACGGCCCACTATAGCGATGTAGCCGCAGCGACTGGGCGGTGTAGCTTGTTCAGTAGGTTCGTTCATGCCTTGTTTGTTGTCGCCTCTATCGCATCCAAAATTTTCATTGCAGCCTGCTGCTGTGCCTCTCGCTTGCTGGTACCGGACCCCGCAGACTCTGTACCAAATGATTCCAGTCTACAGCTAACATGAAATACCTGTTCGTGCGCAGCGCCTGTAATTTCTACTACTTCGTATTTGGGTAAATTCTTTCCCTGAGCCTGCAGAAATTCCTGCAGACGAGTCTTCGCATCTTTCTGCTCAGTCACGGCTGTATCGATCGCCAGTTTACTCGCGCTGATCTTTTTTACGAATATTCTACAGGCTTCTATTCCCCCATCTAGGTAGATTGCCGCTATTAGGGCTTCCACTGTATCAGCAAGAATAGAGTCTCTATCTCTACCCCCGCTATGTGCCTCACCAGTTCCTAGCTGCAGGTACTCGCCAATTTCAAGGCCTCTTGCAGCGGCGGCGAGGGCATTCTTGTTGACTAGGGCTGAGCGCATTCTACTGAGTTCGCCCTCACTTGCCTGGGGGTTTAACGCGAATAGCATTTCGGCAACGATGAACCCCAAGAGAGAGTCGCCTAGGAATTCGAGCCGCTCGTTGTGCTCTGCATTCGCACTGCGGTGAGTTAACGCTAGCTGCGCCAAGTCCGGATTGGAGAATTGGTAGGCTAAAGACTTCTGAAGACTTTCTAGTTTATTGACCATCTATTGCAAAACAGTATTGAATTTTGCCACCACATCAAGATTCGCTACCAGTTCAACTCGGCGCTCATAGGCAATAGTAATAATGGCTTGATCACTCTGTTTGCGCATAGTAATCGAAGATAGGTCGAAATTAGTTAGATTATTGATGCGCAAAGTATTGGAGACACGTTGCCGGATTTCAGTTGTTGTCATGTTTGCAGCCTCGCCGTTTTCGATTAGCTCCTCGCAGACGCCGGTGATCAAATTATGATCGACATACACAGGGCCTACTTTCAAGCCGAACGTAAGAATTGCCACTATCATGATAACCACTATGAGTATGCCAAACGTAGAAACGCCCGCTTGTTCTCTTAAGCTTTTTAATCCTATTTTTTCCATGACATCACCCGTAAGAAAGTTGCATTCGTTGGTATCGAAAACTAAGTAGTGTGCTGGCAAATTCATAGACTGGCAGGCTTAATAAGTTGAACCGGTTAAACCCGCTACAGCTGTCACACAGCTGTTACTTAATTCGTTGATTCCTAGCAAAAGTTGGCAGATTTAGTCCCGGGTCCTTGTGCATCCAAACGGCTATCGCTCTTCCGACTATGTCTTTCTCTGACACCGTGCCCCACTCCCGGCTATCGCTGCTATTGTCTCGATTGTCACCCATCATGAAGTAATGTCCATTTGGAATTACCCAAGTCGTGCGCGAACGCTGCCTTGTGACCGCCGTTATGTGTTGAGTGGCGTGCTCGACACCATTGATAGTCTCTGTATGCAAGGTGCCTGCTAAGTCACCTAGATTTGTATCGATAACTATGTCTTCGACAAACTCTTCACCTATCAGCTCACCGTTGACAAACAGGCGCTTGTCTTCATACCGTATTGTATCGCCCGGCATGCCGATTACTCGCTTAATATAATAGCTATCTACATGCGGGGGAATGAAAACCATAACATCCCCGCGCTTTGGATCGGCAACATCGACAATCTTAGTCCCAATCACCGGAAGCCGAACACCGTAGGCGTATTTATTCACCAGAATAAAATCGCCAACCTCAAGCGTTGGGATCATCGAGCCTGTTGGTATCTGAAAAGGCTCTACTAAGAACGATCGGAGTACCAAGACTATCAGCAACACGGGAAAGAAGGACTTCGCGTACTCAATAATCAATGGTTCTTGCGACAAGCCTGCAATGTCCTGTGCTACTTTTTCTTCGGTTTTTCCCTTCGCCTGAGTCCCCTCATAATCGGCGATAGCCTGCAGGCGAAACTTTTTGAACCATAAAGTATCAAGCAACCACAGGGCTGCGCAGCCGCTGACGAGACAAACCAATACTAGTGAAAAATCTATATCCATTTAGTTCTTATCTATCGTTTAACTATCTATTACTCACTATGCCGAATGATTTGTATTAACTCAAATTAGCTATCAACTTTTAGCACCGCCAAAAATGCTTCCTGAGGCACTTCCACGTTGCCTACTTGCTTCATTCTTTTCTTGCCCGCCTTCTGTTTTTCTAGGAGCTTCTTCTTGCGGGAGATATCACCACCGTAGCACTTCGCGGTGACATTTTTGCGCAGCGCCTTCACAGTCTGCCGGGAAACAATCTGCCCGCCTATCGCAGCTTGAATAGCCACATCGTACATCTGACGCGGAATTAATTCTTTCATTTTCTCTACCAGCGCACGGGCCTTCGATTGTGCGTGTTCGCGGTACACAATAATCGCGAGTGCATCTACTCTATCGCCATTAATCAGAATATCTAAACGCACCAAATTAGATTCCTGAAAGCGCTCGAATTGATAATCGAGCGAAGCGTAACCACGGCTAGTAGACTTAAGCTTATCGAAGAAATCCAACACAACTTCGTTCATCGGCAATTCATAGGTCAACGAAACCTGCTTGCCGATAAACTGCATGTCTTTTTGTACGCCCCGCCTCTCGACGCAGAGGGTTATCACGTTGCCCAGATGTTCCTGTGGAACGAGGATATTTGCCTTCACTATAGGCTCACGCATCTCTGCTATAGACATTACCGGAGGCAGGCGCGAAGGACTATCCACTTTGAGCTCCTCGCCATTGTCCAACAACACTTCGTAGACTACGGTAGGCGCGGTGGTAATGAGCGACAAGTCGTACTCGCGCTCTAGTCGCTCCTGAATAATTTCCATGTGCAGCATGCCCAAAAAGCCACAGCGAAAGCCGAAGCCTAGCGCGTCAGAATTCTCGGGCTCAAAGTGCAGAGAAGCATCGTTCAGCGTCAATTTGGATAGCGCGTCGCGGAAGTTTTCAAAATCGTCTGAGGATACCGGAAAGAGACCAGCATAGACCTGAGGCTGTATTTTTCGAAACCCTTCTAGCGCATCTACATCGGGAGTTTTCGCCAGTGTAATGGTGTCACCAACCGGCGCCCCTAAAATTTCCTTAATACCGGCAACTATAAACCCAACTTCGCCCGCCGCTAAGAAACTTGTCTCGGTTCGCTTCGGCGTAAATACACCCACGCTGTCCACCACATGGGACTTACCCAAAGACTTCGCTATGATTTTGTCGCCCTTGTTCAAGGTGCCTGCCATGACGCGAACCAAGGACACTACACCCAGGTAATTATCGAACCAGGAGTCGATAATTAGTGCCTGCAAATCGGCACCTCTGTCGCCTACCGGCGGGGGAATTTTGGTGATGATCTGTTCAAGAATATCGATGATGCCAAGACCGGATTTCGCACTCGCGCAGACAGCCTCCGAGGCATCGATACCGATTATCTCTTCTATCTCTACGCGCACACGTTCCGGCTCTGCCTGCGGCAGGTCCATCTTGTTCAATACGGGAATAACTTCGAGCCCCTGCTCTATCGCTGTATAGCAAGTGGCAACGGACTGGGCTTCTACGCCCTGGCCGGCATCCACGACGAGTAACGCGCCCTCGCAAGCGGCAAGTGAGCGGGACACTTCGTAGGTAAAATCCACGTGACCAGGCGTGTCGATAAAGTTTAGCTGATAGCGTTTACCGTCCAGCGCATCGTAATGCAGGGTCACACTCTGCGCTTTGATAGTGATGCCGCGCTCGCGCTCAATATCTAGGGTATCGAGAATCTGCACATCCATTTCGCGGTCGCTCAGGCCTCCGCAGGTCTGAATGAAGCGATCGGCAAGCGTAGATTTACCGTGGTCGATATGGGCGATAATCGAAAAGTTTCGAATGTGGCTTAAGTCAGTCACGCAGCAAATGGGTCACAGTAGGAGGAATTAGACAGGGTGGAATTAAGCGGGCAAGTCTACAGCAAATGAAACCGAGTGTCAGGAGAATTAGCGAGTTAAGCCACGCAGAATAAGGCCTGCAAACTGCAAGCAGACGAGCCTGGGGTGGCGCATCTGCTTAGCGCTCGAGTTCCAGCGCCATCGTCGTGCCCTGTCCCTCGCGCACTATGCGCACAGGAACAAATCCCGAGTCGGGTAGATTACTCGCGATAATCGCAAATTTATCGGCTGAGTCGATCTCCTGCCGGTTGAGTGAAACGATAACATCTCCAACTCGTAAGCCTGCCTCACGGCCGGGGCCTTCATTCAATTCTGCTATTTGTACACCGCTCAGCCCGGTAACTCTGCGCATATCATCGCCAAGCTCGCTGACACGAAAACCGAGTGGATTCCCGCGCTCACGGACGACTTCCGGCTCGGCAACTGCGACGCTATTGGTCGGCGAGCTACCCAACACTACGGTGAGGTCTTTGAGCTCGCCTTCGCGATAGACAAGCATTTTTGCCGCGGTGCCTGGGCGGTATTGACCCACATAGAACGGCAGATCCGTGAAATATTCGATGTCGTGGCCGTTGAATTCGAGAATTATATCCTCTATGAGTACACCGCCCCCTTCTGCAGGGCTGTCAATCTGCACATCATCGACGAAGGCGCCGCGCGGTCGCTCCATATTGAAAATTTCGGCAAGTGCATAGTCCACCTCTCGCATGCGCACGCCCAGCAGCCCTCGTTCTACGGTGCCGGTGTCACGCAATTGCTTCATAACATTCATAGCTACATTGCTGGGAATAGAAAAAGAAATGCCGTTCGAGCCGCCGGTACTGCTTAGAATCTGCGAATTGATGCCGATGACATCGCCTGCTAAATTGAAGAGAGGGCCACCGGAGTTACCCTGATTGATAGCGACATCCGTCTGGATGAAAGACATGTAATTGTAAGTGGA
>CALKDE010000058.1 GCA_938082955.1 uncultured Pseudomonadales bacterium | reverse complement strand
GATGATAAGTGTCGACTTTAAATCATTCCAGATTTCGCTCTTAGCATAGCTGGGACCATAAAAAATAGTTAAGGTTTGCTGCGTATTAGTGGATGAAATCATTGGGTTGATTGCCATGCAAACATGCGAGTGCAGTGTAACGCACGGCAGTTGGATATGCGACAGTTATGAGATAGTTAAGTAAGGCAGGTCAGGCGGGTTAGAGAATGAGTTATTTCAGTTTCGCCTTGAGTTCTTCCATGAAGCTTTCAAGATTGCTTTGCGCCTCACTGCGGTATCGAAATGGGCCTACCTGGTCACCCTCACGAGTTTTGAAATACCAAAGATCTTGCTCGCTAAATAGCCGTTCGCTGCGATCAGGAGCCGACTCCTGAGAATCATCTTTGTGTCGGTTTTCAGCCATCGTTGGAAGAGTTTCTCTTATATTTAACTTGACCGAGTATACCCATCTCACTGGACAGATGAAAAGAGGTATTTGAATTGGTCTCCGCTAACTCGGAGTTGCAGCCGATTCGAGAATTGGCCCCAGCCTGTAGGCCGGTGGGCAACCCCAAGCTAGCGAGTAGCTACACGATAATCACAGTTCTAACGATATACTAGAGCGCAAAAAATATGCCATTTACATTTAAGCAAATCCCAGCGATTGCTTCAAAAATCAAGCAATAAACTCTTTAAATACAATAAGATGCGGAGCATTTTTAGAAGCCGGCGCTGGTGTTTTATCAAGTATAAACAATGAGATACAGGGCTCTTTTAAACAAGGAAAATAAATAGATTGAGTACTATTTAAGCCGTTAAATGAATTATTTATGGCCGATGAGCAGCGCTGCTGCATTCAAGTCTTCTGCACTATTGATATTGCAGAATGTACCAGGAGAACTGTCGTCGCAATTTACCGCTACAGCCTTGAGAGAGCCGAAGAGTAGTTTGGGCCCATATAAGCCGGCAGCAACGGCATCTTCGATTTGCCGGATTAGCCCGAGATGCCAAAGAGAAAAGAGGGGTTGGATCTGATTTTGGTGGTAGATATAAGCAACTACGGCGGATTCTTTGTTCAATTTTTGCGCCAATTGGCCCACCACGTCTTGCGGAAATTCAGGAACGTCGCCCGGGAAGCTAGCTAGGTAGCTAATCCCTTTGCCTGCCTGCATGCTCTGAAACCAATGCATCGCGCTTAAGATGCCCAGTAATGGGCCGGCATAGCTAGTATCGCGATCAGGTACAATCGGCAAGCCAAATGCCTGATAGCGCTCGATATTATGATTAACGCTCAACACTAGATGCTCTACCTGAGTCGCCGCCTTGCTTACAACATATTCAAGTAATGGCTTTCCGTGCAGGGTCTCCAGAGCCTTGTCACGGAAGTCCATTCGAGAGGCCTTGCCGCCTGCCAAAATCACGCCGCCTATCTCAGACTTGCTTATCATGGTTTGAGCCAATCAGGAGTTGAATAGCGAGAATATCGCATGACTTGTTCGGATTATGAAACTGCTCATTGATTTTACCAGCTCCGGGCCCATATTCTCCCATTGAATCTGAGTTTTCGATGTGGGAAAATCCCCTACTTTGCGGGCAACTGATAGTCCGCGTGGCTTCTTGAAAAGTCCTAAAATCAATAGCTTGCCCAATCAGGCTATCCAGCTATCGCTAACCACTATCCAGATTAATTCAGTAAAATATCTCGATACTGTTTGATATTAAATATTCCGAGCTTTTCGCTTGGAAATGATGAGGTTTATACATGCAGGTTTCCGTTGAAACTACTCAAGGTTTAGAAAGGAAAATGACCGTCGCTGTTCCCAGCGAGAAAGTCGAAAGTGCTGTTAATACGCGGCTACAGGAGGCCGCCAGAAACGTAAAGCTAAATGGCTTTCGTAAAGGCAAGGTTCCCTACAAGGTAATCAAAAGCAAGTTTGGTGCTGGCGTACGGCAGGAAGTGGTTGGCGAGATGATGAGCCAGTCCTATTACGAGGCTATCGATCAGGAAAGCTTAAAGCCGGCCGGTCAGCCCAATATTGCCCCAAAAAATCTGAACGAGGGTCAAGATTTAGAATTTGTAGCGACATTTCAAGTTTACCCAGAGATTACTTTACCGGATTTCTCCACAATCAAAGCGGAACGCCTGGGAGCAGAAATATCCGAGACTGATATTGATGAGATGATAGAGACTCTGCGCAAGCAGAAGCAAAGTTGGGAAGTTGCCGAGAGAGCCGCAGCTACCGAAGATATGGTCAATATTGATTATGTAGGTCGTCGTGATGGCGAAGATTTTGAGGGCGGCAGTGCTCAGGGAACGAACTTGGTTCTCGGGTCAGGGCGTATGATTTCGGGGTTCGAGTCTGGAATAGAAGGCAAGTCTGCAGGCGACGCGTTTACCCTGGATTTAAGCTTTCCGAAGGAATATCACAATACGGAATTGGCTGATCAAGAGGTCGCTTTCGAAGTCACGCTGAATTCAGTGAGTGAGCAAGTCATGCCTGCCATGGATGAAGAGTTTTACAAGAGTTTCGGCGTCGAAGAGGGTGGAAATGACGCCTTTCGTGAAGAAGTGACAAATAATATGCGCCGCGAATTGAAGACGGCAAGCCGCAATAAGCTGAAGAATAAGATCATGGACAGCCTCGTTGACGCTGTTGACGCAGAGATTCCCGATGCATTAGTCGCTGGGGAGGTCGAGCAGCTAAGGCAGCAGGCGATGCAGCAATTTGGTGGCGGACAAAATATCGATGCAAGCATGCTGCCAGACGATTTGTTTAAAGAGCAAGCCGCTAGGCGTGTGCTGTTAGGCTTAGTTTTAGGTGAGGTAATTCAGCAACAGCAACTGAAGGCTGACTCAACAAAGGTGCGTGAGTCGATTGAGGAGCTCGCGTCAACCTATGAGTCGCCAGACGAAGTGATCAACTGGTATTACGGCAATCAAGAGCAACTGGCTACGATTGAGTCTGGAGTCCTTGAAGATCAGGTATTTGACTATGTCATTGATCAAGCAGCTGTGACCGATAAACTGGTGGGCTATCAGGAAGTCATTCAGCCTGAGCCGAAGGAAGCAGATAAGCAGGCAGACAAAGAGTCAGAGTCAGAGTCAGAAGCCGAATAGGCTGTTTTCAGAAACGTAATTTAATCGCTACGTACTAGCCGATACAAAAGGCCGGTATTAAAAGGACAGGGATTCATGTCAAATTTTATTCAACCCACAGCGGCTCTCGTGCCTATGGTTGTCGAACAAACCGCTCGAGGTGAGCGCTCTTACGATATTTATTCCAGACTGTTAAAGGACAGAGTGATATTCATGACCGGCCAGGTAGAAGACCACATGGCCAATCTAATTGTCGCGCAGATGTTGTTCTTAGAGTCTGAAAACCCAGATAAAGACATACACTTGTATATTAATTCTCCTGGCGGGTCGGTTACAGCCGGGTTATCGGTTTACGATACGATGCAGTTTATCAAGCCGGATGTGAGTACAATGTGCATTGGGCAGGCTGCCAGTATGGGTGCAATGTTGCTGGCTGGCGGCGCGAAGGGAAAACGCTTAGCGCTGCCCCATTCGCGCATGATGATTCACCAGCCCAGTGGCGGAGCTCAAGGTCAGGCGTCAGATATTGAAATACAAGCCAATGAAATCATTAAGTTACGACATAGTCTTAATGTTTTGCTTGCAGAACATACCGGGCAGACTGTGGAGGCTATCGCGAAGGATACGGAGCGAGACAACTTCATGAGTGCCGATGAAGCGCATGAATACGGATTGGTGGATAAAGTAATTCAGCGAAGAGTAGATAATAAGAGTGTAGAGGGCGTCTAAAACGCTCGTAATGGCCCTATAAGCTTGCATTTCCATACGAATGTCCCCATTTTAGAGGGGGAGTAGTGCAAGCCAAGTTTTCAATTGTCACAGATTCGTATTCAGGTTCCGGAGTTGGATTAGATAGAGGCCCCGGTCAATACCTAGAAGCCCGCTATTTAGGGCTCTAGACAAAGCTTTATATTTAGGTTGTAGTTCAGATGTCAGACGATAATGTTAGTAAAGGCGACGATAACGGCAAATTGCTGTATTGCTCGTTCTGCGGTAAGAGTCAGCATGAGGTTCGCAAACTAATTGCGGGTCCATCGGTGTTCGTGTGTGATGAGTGTGT